>CAXEIY010000025.1:0-18986 GCA_963996245.1 uncultured Planctomycetia bacterium
CTGGATCGATTATCCATTTTGCCAGTGCCAGACGACGCCCCGTGCTACTCGGTGGGTAAAGCGGCCCCAGCGTCTGGTAAGAGGTTGACTCCTGCGCCGCGGTCTTCGTTGCCTTGGCCAGTCCATCCTCTGCCGTTTTCACTTTTGCCTTCGACGCATCAACCGCCTTACTTGTCTTGTCACCAGGTGTCTCTTGAGCCGCAACAAGTGCCTGATGAAGCTCGCTTTTTGCTGATGCCAGCGCTACGTCGGCTTCAGCCACAGTGGCTTGTTTTTCCAATCGGGAAGCCCGACTTGCCAAATGTTCATCGTCCGGCAAATCTGAAACATCGCTTCTCCTGTATTTGGCCTGTTCCGCTTCAATGCGAGCCTTGACTTCTTCGCGTCTTGCCTGTGCCAGATCTCGCTTCTTTTCCGTCAGAATAATTAAATGCTCTGGATTTTCGGCGTCAGAAGTCGTGCGTACCTTAAGCAATGCCTCCTCGGCAGCAGCAAGGGAGTCCTCCGCTTTCCTCAACAGGTCGCGCGTGACAAAGTCGCGTATCGCGGGATAATAGTCCTCCAACTGCAACACCACCGGTTCTATCTGAAAGGTACCCCCGAGCACATCGGGCACATCTGGATTTTGGGGCTGTTGCTTGTCAAAGAGTTTCGGATCACCTCTCTGGAACAGATAGGTCAAGGCATCCGGTCTGGCGTCAAAAATACGTGCTAACCCATCTTTATCTACGTCCACTTGACCCGGCACGCGGTCTGTTCTCACGTCATACGGTTCAAAAATCGTTCGTAACTGATAGTATTCACTTTGTGAAATCGGATCGTACTTGTGGTCATGACAACGCGCGCACTTAAAGGTCATTCCCAGAAATGCTTTACCGGTGTGCTCAATAACATCATCCAGCCAGACATTTCGGTCAAACTTGTACCAGTTACGCGCCAGGAATCCCGTTGCCCGAAGTTTATCTCCATCACCCGGGTAACCTTCATCAGCGGCCAGCATTTCAACAATCATCTGGTCATAGCCTTTGTCCGCGTTAAGCGAATCGACAATCCAGTCACGCCATCGCCAAATATGTTTTTGACTGTATCGAATTTCTTTGCCGAACCCAGCCCAGTCACTGTATCGCCAGACATCCATCCAGTGCCTTCCCCAGCGTTCTCCATATTCCGGCCGGGCCAGTAACTGATCCACCACACGTTCGTAAGCCCTGGGTGAGTCATCGGAAAGAAAAGCTTTTAACTGACTACGAGTCGGTGGCAATCCAGTCAGATCAAAGGTAATACGTCGCAGCAACACCGCCCTGCCTGCTGCTTCTACAGGTTGAATCCCCAAAGACGCAAGCTGTTCAGTGAGGAAATAATCGATCGGATTTCCAGTTGATGCGCTAAATGTACGGACGGGCTGCTGAAATGACCAGTGTTCGGTCGGAGCAGACGGGATCGCCTCATCCGGCATACGGGCCCCTTGATCAATCCATCGCTTGAGTAAGGTAATCTGATCGGCAGTAAGTGGCTCTCCTTCGCCTTCAGGGGGCATACGCTGTGAAAGATCGGTTGCCGTAATTTTTTGAATTAACAGACTTTCGGACGCGTTACCGGCAACCAGTACAGGCCCTCGACGGGAACCCTTGAGAATCAGAGACGCCGCATCCAGCCGCAACTTTAATTTCTGTTTCAGCGCACTGTGGCAGGCAAAGCACTTGGCCTTCAGCAGAGGTTTGACCTCTGTCTGGTAATCCACACGCGATTCGGCCGGTAAGTCGACTGTAGAGAAAAACATCATGCAGAGGACCATCAAGGTCTGCTTCATCATTTCTGCTCTTCTGGGATGAGGGTCGTACCGGGTGTCTTGAATATCCTAAACCTCCAGCATACCGCATTGTCCAGTTATCCTCGAGTTGCTTCAACCCAAAATAATCGATAGTGAGGTTCCGTAAACACTCTACCCCCATGTTTCCAACAGACCAAACAATCTATCTGACTCTTTTATGAAAAAGCTACAAGCAGTTTTCGTGAGAGTCCCACGGCACCACCTGCAGCAGATAAAAGCAGTATGATTGCAGATAATACCCCCCCCAAAGTCATCCACCATCGAGGACGATAAAGCGCGGGAAGGGTCCAATTGAAGTACACCACACAGATACAGACCACCGACAAACCAAGGTTGGCCGTCAGAAAGGCAGCAATCTGAGTTAGAAGATTGAAAGTAAGTCCGGTCCATATCCATATAAGTGAGGTGAGAAAGAACCAGCCTACAATTAACATATGAAGTCGACGTCTGGGAAACGATACAAAACGCGGCCATATAGCACACATAAAAGAGTGTGATACACGTGTGATCGCTTCCGGAATACACGCCAGGGTCCCCCACATCGCTGCGGCAACAGCTAAGTAATAGACCGGTACCAGGACATCATGTATCTCTGCCCAGATTCCAGCCTGTTTAGTCAGTAATTCCCAGGCATTGTTCCCAATCGCCTGTTGACGCGGGTACAAAACAGCCGCACCGGCAGTAAGAAACGCAGCCGTGACAACAAAGAGAACTACCGCTCCCATACCTACATCCCAACGCAGACTGCTTAAAAGAATGCGCATGCGTCGGGCTTGATCGGGATCCTCTGGCAGATAATCTACTCGAGAGCTCTTGCCGGAAAGATCCCGTATCTGATTAATTTGTTTATGGGAATTAAGCCCCCATCCACTTAATCCAACCCAGTTAGAATAGGCCAGATATCCACTCAGACTACCTCCCACATATCCAAAGATGGTCACCAGTACAAGCACGTATTCGTCACGGGCTGCAGTCGGCGCCCACTGGGGAACTTCTGGCATCACCCCAAAGCTCACGACCCCTGTTATCAGTTTTTGCAGGTCAGGCTGAACCAGCAGACCTGCGATTACGGTCCCGACAACCACAATCCCGCAGATGACAATTTGCTGTCTCTCGAGTGCCCGGTATGAAACCAACAGACTGAAAAGCATGGCAGCGGCCATGAGAACTGTTGTCCAGATATTTTCCCAGAGTCCAAATGTCCATCCTTCTGGAAGCATATCAAACAGCAGGTATGTAATCAGGTTGCCGCATGGTTTGGCGATCGTCGTCAAGCCCATGCTGAGTAAACCCACTTCAGCAGTGAGAATGGCCAGCAGCAACCATCCACGTGGCCCCGGCAGCATGACCAGGCGATAACCGATACCCTGACCGGTAATGGCGGTGTAACGGCCGATGAGATAAGTGACAAAAACTCCCCGCACCAGCACACTCAGTAAAAGGAGCCACAACAACTTATATTCCGACCACGAACCGAGCCCGGTAGCCATAATGGTTTCACCAGCGCCCAGGGACAGTGAGGCCACTACAGCCGCCGGACCAAAGAACTTCATTTGACGAACCATCTTCCCAAAACTAAACGGTTCAGCATGTACGCCGGTCAATGGCGGAATCTCGACCACAAATGTTTCAGAAGAATCGGAACTCATCAGAATTAACACCGCCCTCCGCAAGCGACGATCGTCTGTCCGGTAACAAAACTGGAATCCTCCGACAACAGAAACTTAACCACATCTGCTATCTCCGAGGGTTCGCCTATTCGCCCTAGTGCCGTGGCACCTATCAACTGTTCGACCTGATCCGGGTTTGCAGACTGCGCCAACTCGGTGTTCGTTAAACCTGGTGCGACGCAATTGACACGAATACCGTGAGGAGCAAGCGCTTCTGAACAGTGTCTGGTAAATGAAATAACCGCTGCTTTAGTGGTCGCGTAATGAACCATATCTGGTTTACGAATGACTCCTGCCAATGAAGAAACATTCACAATGCGGCCAAATTTGCGATCGATCATAGTGTCCTTCACGGCCCAGGTTGTCAGGAACGGACCATCGACATTTACCTGAAACATGCGTTTCCAATCCATGAAGTTCAATTCCGTATGCGAAACGGAATTGGCAATGCCGGCATTATTAACCAGCAGATCAACCGGTCCAAGTTGTTCGTCAACGGCGTTTATCATTCGGCTCACATCTGTCTCACAGGATACATCTGCCTGGATAATCATGGCCTTTTCAGCTGTATTTTCGACCAGACTATACGTTTCCTGCGCAGCGGTTTTATTATTCTGGTAATTAATCGCTACCCGTGCCTCCTGTTCAGCAAGCATCTGGCAGATCGATCGACCGATACCACGTGCGCCACCGGTAACCAGCGCCGTTTTTCCTTTAAAAAGAGCCGCCTCCATTGTTATCACTTTCTGGACTTACCCTGGCAAATATGATTTCCGGATCCGGTTGATGACCACCGGTAGTTACGTAGAATTATGACAGCTACGCTGTCCTTATGTCCCTGACAGATGTCCGCGGGACAATCTAGCGGTTTCTTTCCTGTGAAACAAGTTTCTACCGTTCATCCACTCTGGATGTGTCACTTATCGAAAAGCCAGTGGATTGTCTCACTTCCATATACCCACGTATAACTGGGCACGTTTTGGACTATCAGGCAAGACTTATGATGACAACCATGGACGGAACTCCTTTCTCTTTTAATTACCTTATCCTGATGGATATGTCAGTCGTCCCATGACACAATATCACCATTGTGGTGACGGATCTTTATTCCTCCGTCAAAATTGACCATCGTGTTAATCGAAACTGAAGGCACAGATCACCGGATCCGAGACCTATCCATGTCATCATCTCAGCGAACCGTATGGACCATACTCATTGTTCTTGTTCTTTCTGGCCATCTGGAACTGCATGCACAGGAGGAATCTTCGGCTAAGGGACTGTTTTTAACTGGTTCTCGAATTCCCGGTGCTGACTGGCCAGCCTATCGCCGTGACAGGACGCTCAGTGGGTTCTCTCCTCTGTGCGGTGACCTTCGAGAAGCACCGCACAGCAACTGGAGAGTTGATCTGGGAGGCACCAACAGATTGCTCGAAACGGTGCTTCTGAATGACGTCAATGGAGATGGCCAGGATGAACTGTTACGTATACTACCCGGACAAATCATCTGTCAGAACATCCATGGGAAACCACTTTGGACAACCGATAACCTCCCTCAGCCTAAGGTGACTGCCATTCGGGATTTTGCCGGAGACGGAACGCGAGGACTGCTGGTCGACACATATACAGGAGTGGAACACGCTCAATACCTGATCAGTGGTCTCACTGGCCATGCGACTCTACTCTATAAATCCCGGAATGTATTCGGGCGTTATCAGCGATTTGGAAAACTTCTGAAAAATGTAAACGGAGAGCAACTCTGTGCCTGGTGGAGCGGTGATCCCGTCACGACCTTTGGCAGCGACGGCATGCGAGGCCTTGGTTACCTCTGGAGCTTCGAAAACGGTCTCGAAAAACCACATGTCCGTTTTCAGGTGGAGGAAGTAGGAACGATCTATGCCCCTCTGCACCTGTTTGCCGACATGAATCGGGACAACCGTACTGATCTGGTAATGCTTTCCCATGAACAGGTGTGGGTCTATGACCTGGCCAGTGGGGAAAAACTTATGCAGTCCTCCTGGGGACCTCAGATACGAACCTACTGGGCTGCCACCGCGGCCGAACCACTAAGGCCGGAAGAACCTCCTGCTCTGTTGATGATTAATCCGATGATCCCTGGAGTGCAGGTAATCACTCAGGACGGTCTCCAAACAACTCGCAGCTGGAAACAGGTCGTCGGCTCGGTGGAAGACCAGTACCAAAGCAAGGTTAAGATCAACCGCGGTGCTCCGGATCCTTTTGTCGACCTGGACGGTGACGGAGAACTCGAGATCCTCACATCGGTCACAAACGAACACGGTGATCAGCGTGACCATCTTGTCATTTTTTCTTCCCTGGACGGGGTGCGTTTATACGATGAACCCGACCAGTCCGTTCTGACCGTGGACAACCTGGATGGCCAGGGCCCACCAGAGATCATCTTGAAATCCGGGGAACACTCCCTGACTATCTGTAACTGGAATGGAAAAACCCTGGTGCCACGCTGGCAGGCAGACCAGGTCGAAACCCTGATCAAACCAGCTCCCCCGGAAGGACATCTCAATCGTGCCGTTGGCGCACGCAGCACCGGTATTAACATGCCACTTTGGCGAGAAACCCCGGACTCCAGAGCATTTCTCATGCGTTTCCCAGATGGCGTATTCAGCTGTCTTCTGGAGGGGACAAAGGTCCGGCGCAAAGCAGAGATCGACAGGCACCGTGCCCTGGGAAATATGAAACCGGACCGAGCTACCACACAGGGTTATACATGGAACGGAGAAAGCCTGTCGGTAAAACAAAAAGATACCTCAATCGTCACCTACCGCGCTCCCCGACGTCAGTCCTATGCCCCAAACCCTCCGATAGTTGGCACGATCGACGGAAACCAGCACATCGTAATTCGGAAGCATTCAGGAGCACTCATCCGCATCGATCCAGATGGCACGAACCCGTTTGTTCTGATCCCTCAGTCCCCGGCTGCACAAGGGACCTGTCTGGTTGATCTCGACGGCGATGGAAACCATGAACTGCTCGCGGTTTCTTCAACCGGAATCGGGCAACATGAAGTGGTTGCAGTCAACAGGGATGGTCAATGCCAACTTCGTATTGTCCCTCCTGATGGCGCTTCCGAAGTCGCACTGGGCCCCACAGGAAGTCTTGGAACGGGAAAAGGCAGCTGGTTTGTTGTACGATACCGTATCCCGTCTGAAAACACGCGAGTGGTCGCCTACAGCGGCACCCGGGGAAACGTCCTCTGGACACGGGATTTTCTAGGCAGTCACCGCACCTCGTCAACGACATTTGTTCTACACCTACCAACAGCCGTCTATGATGTAGATGGTGACGGAGCAGACGATCTGATCGCCTCGTCAGAAAACTGGTACGAAGTTATCAGCGTCAAAGACAATCGTAGTTTGACCCCTAGCCGAGCCATTACCGCGGCCGTTCCTGGTCACTGGGGCGCTTATGCGACTCCGATCGTGGCGGACTTCCATGCCAATCGCCAGCCATTAGTATTCCATAACAATGCCTATGCGCTGACACTCCTGACCCGGTTTGACGGCAGCCCTGTATGGCACTATGGACTCACACGTGACACCACTCATGCCAGTCGCGCTGGCCTGGCAGATCTCGACGGGAACCTGACCGTTGAACTGGTTACGACACAGAAAGACGGATTGGTTCGTGCCTTTGACCCTTCGCCTATAAACCAAAAATGTCCGACCTGTCCGCCTCATGAACTGCTCTCCGGATCCAACCACAGCGCCCACGTGCGATGGACATTCAAGCTGCCACCTCCCATCAGCGATTTCGCGTCTCTGGACATCGATTCTAACGGTCAGACAGACCTGCTTTGTGGCGCAGGTGATGGCTCGCTCTACGCAATCACCGAATCAGAAGGTTCTGCTTCCGTGCTCTGGAGTGTCAACCTCGGTATCCCGGTCGGATCACCGGTAATCGCTGACTTGAACGGTGATCTTAAACCCGACATTCTGGTTACCACCACTGATGGCTATCTTCATTGTCTCTCCGGCACTTCTGCACCTTAATTAGACACCCGCTTTAAGAACTACTGCAACTTGTTGCAGTAGTTCTAGAGTCTAGATACAGTCCGGCAAGTTTTGTATATAAGATACCGCGTAACCGCAGCCTGACCTTGTCATAACAGCACTCACTTACCACATTTCTCCACAATATTTGAGAACAATGCTCATGTCTGAAAGCCATCATTCCATCGATTCATTTGTCCATAACACCCGCGAACGCAAGCTGGACGGAGGTCTTTTTGAGTTGGAGTCCGAACGCATGCTCGACATCAATCTCAATGGTGAAGTCTGGATTAAAATGGGCGCCATGGTCGCTTACACCGGGCAAGTGACATTCGTCCGAGAAAAAATGCTGGAGCAAGGTTTGGGGAATCTGCTGAAAAAAGCTGTTTCAGGTGAAGGGGCACGCCTAACTAAAGCGAGTGGAAACGGATCGGTATTCTGTGCTGACACGGGCAAAAAGATTACGATCCTGCAACTGCAAGATGAGTCTATATGTGTCAATGGAAATGATGTGCTTGCTTTTGAAATGTCCCTAACGAACGAGATCAAAATGATGCGAAAAATGACCGCCATGTTATCGGGGGGATTGTTTAACATTCGCCTGACAGGTAGTGGTCTGGTTGCTGTCACCAGTCACTATGACCCCATGACACTGCCAGTCACTCCAGATCAACCGGTCACCACCGATCCCAATGCGACCATTCTCTGGTCCGGCAATCTAGAACCGGATTTCAAAACCGACATACAGCTCAAATCATTTTTCGGCCGCGGTTCCGGTGAATCTGTCCAGATGGAGTTTCGTGGAGACGGCTTTGTCGTGGTCCAACCGTTTGAGGAAGTCTATTTTCAGAACAAAGGCAGCTAGACATACCATGTTTGTTACCAAACGTGACCGCATAAAATACACGCATACTGAAATACTTTCTGTTCATTTCCGCCACTCAAACACAACGGGAACCTCTATTACCTGAACCGTTATATTTCCTTGCATCCGTTACTCACCCCTGAAACTTTCCGGCCCTCCACCAACCACCCTTACATCAAAAGAAGACTCCACATGACATATCCCCGCAGAAGCTTTATTCGGTCCGCCGGGACTATCACCGCTGGCATGACCGTCGGGACAGCATTGCCACTTATCGCAGATCTCCAGCCACTCACGACAGATCAACTCCCTCTGCCATTTCAGACTCTGACACAGGTGGCAGAACAGATACGCACTCGGCAGCTATCTTCGGAAGAATTAACCAAACTGATGCTTAAACGGATCGAAAACATCGATGGCACCTGGAATTCTTATGCCACCGTGATGTCGGAATCGGCATTGAGCCAGTCCCGACAGGCCGATCGTGAAATAGCATCTGGAAAATACCGAGGACCATTACATGGAGTCCCTATCGCTGTAAAGGACCTCTGCTTCACTTCCGGTACACGGACGATGGGAGGTACCGCTGTTATGAGGGACCTGATTCCACAATATGACGCAACCGTTGTTACCCGCCTGGCTCGTGCCGGATCGGTGCTGTTGGGCAAACTCAATCTGACTGAAGGCGCCATGGCCGGTTACAACTCGAAACTCCCCGTGCCTGTCAATCCCTGGAACAGCGCACGGTGGCCAGGGTGTTCATCAAGTGGCTCCGGAGTAGCTGCTGCTGCAGGTCTCGCTTTTGGCACTCTCGGAAGTGACACGGGAGGTTCTATTCGTTATCCATCTGCTGCTTGTGGCATAGTCGGACTGAAGCCCACCTGGGGTCGTGTTTCTCGTCACGGGGTACTGCCACTTGCTGAAAGTCTGGATCACGTAGGCCCCATGGCTCGCTCAGTCAGCGACACAGCAATTATACTACAGGCTATTGCCGGACATGACCCACTTGACCCAACGAGCCGCGTGGAGACGGTAGATGATTACCTGCAGTCACTTGAAAGCAGTATTTCAGGTGTTCGAGTTGGTGTGGATGAACATTTCATCTCTGATCAGGTCGATTCGGAAATCGCTCAGGGAGTCCTGAAGGCAGTGGATGTTTTATCTCGCCAGGGGGCTGCCCTGTGCAAGGTTAGAATACCAGACATTTCGGACCATATGGAGGCCTGGAGCACCCTATGTGAAGCCGAAGCTGTCCATGCCCATCAGGCACACTTCCCGGAACGGCGTAATGAATATGGAGTTTGGTTTCGGGACTGGCTTGACAGAGGATTGAAAGTCAGTGGCACCGATTACGCGCGTGCCCATCTGCATCGACTTGCCAGCAATGGAAAAATAAACGCCGCCTTTCACGATGTCGACGTGCTGGTCTGCCCGTCTATGCCGTTGTTACCTTTCCCTGTCACTGAAGCATCCCAATATGGACGCGATTCGGTCGCCCCTTTGCTGGAATCTCATTTCAAATTCACGGTGCCTTTTAATTACAACGGATATCCTACGTTGTCACTTCCATGTGGGTTTAGTAGCTCCGGACTCCCACTATCTCTGCAACTGGTTGGCAAACCACTGCAAGAATCTCTTCTTCTGCAGATGGGGCATCGCTATGAACAGGTAACCGAATGGCATACCAGGCGTCCCCCTATGCGGGGCTGACAGTAAACAGGACTTACCGACTTGACTGTCTTGTCCGGGTTTTGCTAGATGTCGGTCACAATTTCCCATACGGACTGATACGCGCCAATGCGATCAAACCATTGGAGCAGTTGTTCAAAAAAAGGATCGGTGGCCAGAGTCGCACTGTCACCGACCACAATCAGTTTACGTCGTGCCCGCGTCAGAGCTACATTCATCCGGCGTGCATCCGCCAGAAAACCGACCTCACCACGGGTATTGCATCGCACCGTGGAAATGATCACTACCTCTTTTTCTCGTCCCTGAAATCCATCCACGGTATCGACTTCGAGTAACTCCTGATCCGCGTGTTGTCGCAACCAGCGTACCTGCGCTGCGTAAGGTGCAATCACAGCAATATCACGTGGAGACACACCTGCTTCACAAAGGGTGTTGACCTGATCGAGTACTACCTGCCCTTCGCGTGGATTCAACCGACTCAGTCCATCAGGCTCCTGCTCTTCTTCCCAACCCGCACCTGCCGTATCAATGTAAACAACCGGCTTTTCGTTCAACTGTTCGTCGTTAACAGTTTTTAGATCCGTCAATGTGTGTCCTGCAACGGATGGATCGGCACACAAACTACCCTGATAGAAATACTGTGAAGAGAACTGCATGATCTCTGCGTGCATACGATACTGGACACTCAACTGTCGTGTTACGGTATCACCATAGTGTTCGACCAGTCGCTGCATGAGACTTACTTCAAATCCTTCTCGTGCGGCAGTCCTGGAAAGGATCGTTGGAGGCAGTTGGCAATGATCCCCAGCCAGTACCATACGACCAGCCATAGGCAATGGCACCCAACAGGCAGGCTCGACACTTTGGCAGGCTTCGTCAATGACCAGCAAATCAAAAAGTCGGTCTCCAAGCATGCTGAAATCAAAACTGACCGTAGCACAAATCACTTCGGATTCATCCAGGACGTCCTGCACAGCCTGACGTTCCAATACACGGGCATGCTTGCGTAATTGACGGGCCTCCTGACGCTGCTGGTATTTGAATCCTGGAGCCGGACGGGCACGTGTAAATCGACCGGCTTTTCGATCCAGTTGATCGGCTTCTCGTATCAATTCCTGAATCAGATGCCTCGTATCATGTTTGGCCACCATCGCATCAAGAGTATGAGTACGTACGCCATCCAGTACACGTGCCGGATGTCCCAGACGTACAGCTCGGATACCAGTGGCCACGAGACGTTCGAGCATATTGTCCACCGCCGTGTTACTGGGCGCGCATGCCAGCACCCGGTCCCCTCTGCCGATAGTCTGACGAATTATTTCAACCACCGTTGTCGTCTTGCCAGTACCGGGCGGTCCATGGATAACCGCCAGATCATTGGCAGACAGAGCAAACTCTACCGCCTCATGCTGGGATGCATTCAGACCTGGCGAACGATCCACTCGCACTGCTGTACGAAAAGAAGGCGTACGATGAAATAGCAGCAGATCACGCAGTTCTCCCATACGTCCCGTGGCGGTTTCAGCAAGCGTCATCGCCGCCTCCTGCCTTTTGCGCGTCACTTCATCAGGAATGATATCAAGCCTGAATCGATCCCCTTCAGGCCAGTTTCCCAGTGCTACCTCGAGACAGTCACCACGCCTCGCACTGACGACCCCCTGCATTCCGCGTGTACTGCCTTCCGCAGATAACTTGACCGGACTTCCTACCTTGAATCGATGCCAGGGCATTCGGTCTGGCGCGCTCCGCTTGTGCAGCGTCACCAGATGTCTGCCACCCAGACCACTGGTATGATTGCGAATCACCAGATCCAGCAGTGTCTCGCCGCTTCGTTCCGCGGCAGCAGAAGACTGAACCTCTCGGCGTTCTTCCAGTCGCTGGCGCTCAGCGCGACTTTCCATTTCCAGCCAGCGGCTCAAAGCAGCAAAGTGAGTTTGAGGGGCAATTGGAAGATTGGCTGATAACATGTCATCCAACATGACGCAGGAAGTTGATGCGACCGATAGCCACCCATTCGGCAACGTAGATATTCCCTTGATGGTCAAAACAGGCATCATGGGGATGGATGAAACGTCCATTCTCCCACTTTTCGGGCTGACTTCGCATCTTCAGATTATCAGCCAGTACCTGCCCACGCCATTGGGCATCATCACCCAGGTGCGCAAGCACTTGATTGTCCTTGTCCAGAATCGTGATGCGGGCATGCAGATCCGGTACGAGCATCAATTCGCCACGCGTGTCAATATCCGCGGGAAACAACATGTCATCAAAACCACCTGTATAATTCCCGTCTAAATCGAAGTATTGAAGGCGGGCATTGGCACGATCACAAATCACCAGCCCTGGTTTTCGCCCGGGGCGATCATCCCACCAGAGTCCATGGGGTGTCTGGAACTTGCCTTGACCAGAACCGGGACCCCCAAAATATCCAACAACACGCGCCTCTCGGTCATAGCGAATAATGTAATGAGACCCGTAACCGTCACCGACAAAAAATCCACCGTCGGGAGCAAAAGCAATATTAGTTGGACTGAATTTAATACCCTTTCCATACTCTCCAGGACTCTTGACCTCAAACGGCGCAGCCCCGTCATACACGTCCACCTCAGGCGCAGTTTGCTTCCAGACCGTCTCGCCTTTCAGCGTCTGTTTGGCAATGTATCCCTTGTTGTCACAGAGATAAAGAAATTCTTCACCTCCATCCCTGCGAATATCGATGCCGTGACCGCCTCCATGAAATTCTTTGCCAAACGAACGAACCATTCTTCCGCTGTCATCAAACACGACAATGGCATCCATGACTTCAGTCGTTTTAGTCCGATGCTTAACATAAATCAGTCCTTCAGCATCAACTGCTACGCCATGTGTGTCCTGCCAGCGGATATGACCGGGAACCTGCATGCAGTCATGGTGCACTTCGTAACGATAACCTTCAGGCCCGATTACGCGTGGCCTGGAACCCGATTTATCAGTAGCTCCATGAATAGCAGGAGCACTACCGGACACCAGCATGGTGGACGCTGCCGTTTTAAGAAACCGGCGTCGTGATGCATTGGAAACTGTCATAACCTCATTATCCCTGGAAACAGACTCGTGATAATTCCATCGGTTTTACAGAACACTTGGACCAAACACTGCTTCTGAAGATCCTACCATGCCAGATCACACTCTACCGACAGACTTTCTCAGATTGACGTGTTTCTAATGACCAACCAATGGCCCACGCTGTTCTGGAAGTTAATCCGATTTCTGGCCCGGAATCTCTGCAATTCAACACGGTTTTCTTTCAAATACAGCGTCCCGGGAATGGTATCTGCTGAAGACAGTAATCCCGGGAACTTTGAGGTACGTCCTATGATACCACACGTTGCAACCGCTACTTCGTTACCCTTTTTAAGGTTATAGGAATAACGTCTTCAACCGTACTGCCGTTAAGGACACGATTTTCAACGGTGTGTACCATGGTGTCTTTGTCTGGAAAGGATAAAACACAAATTTCCGCAAACGCCCCATCGACACCCTTTCCTGTGCGGCGCATAACCGTCGTATTCCCGCGAGGTAAAACAGTCCCCTCTACATGAGTTCCGTTAGAGGTAGAATAGGTTATGATGATGGCCTCTTTCTCTGTATTCCACGAAACAAAACCATGAACACTCATGACAATCTTGCCCGTTTTCTTAATTGATATCAGCCACCGCCAGACCAGCATGGTCCGGGTTTCATCCCAGTCACAGATAAAATCGACCTGATGCGGCACCGATTCGAGTGTTCCATACCCTTTCATAGACTTGGGAGTATAGCTACCACGCCATTTGCCAACCCAGCTCTTGAGACCATTGAGCGTGTTTTCATTCAGATTGGCAATTTCCTTCTGCCGGCGATGTTTAACCGTGTTACCTTTGATATCGACGATCTCGTAAAAATAATTGTCATCTACATCGAAAAGATAACTGAACCCTTGTTTTTCTTCTCGCCACTCCGCCCCTTCTTCCAAACTCTGCCAGTGGGTAACACGAAACAACGGATACCTTTGGACAAGTTGTTCTACCATAAACTTGACACGCCATCCGCGAATCAGCTTGTTGTCGCTGCTAAAATCTCGCACGGTCTCCTGATGCCCCGAAACCGTTTTTTCTCTGCGAATCCATTCACCTTTATCATTCAAGTAGTCCCGATCCCATCTACCCTGTAATGCCTCAATAAGCTGATCATTGGTCCGGCCTGAATTTTGAGCCTGGACATCCACTGACCAGAGAAACGAACCTGTCAGCACGATAACTGTCACCCATGCACCATGAACAGTCTTCCTCATTGTGGCTCTCCTGATTTAGATGTTGCAATTTGAATAATTATGGAATGCAGTCTACAAAAACCCCTAACATTGACCAGAATTATTCCGTTAGTTTTTCTGATTGCATCCGATTTCTCTACGGTTTTTTCATAGAGTAGTGAACGATACCCTGGGCATACGCGTACAAAAATGGCATGCGGGTCTCGAAAATCAATAACCAGAGCAACACAGCTACCGTATGCCGCAATCAAGGTATGATTTCAGCGATTGCCTGAACGCCTACAGCTCGCTCGCATTTTACTAATGACAAACCTATACTCTTGCGTGAATACAGCGATGGTCACCGGACACTCTTGTCATTTCGGGGCAGCTTCTGAAATAACCAGAAAACACCTTCCAACCCGCACATGTAAACCGATTTGAGGATATGAAGATGCGAAAACTATTCCTTACAAGTCTTCTTTCAGGCTTTCTGGGAGCCCTGGCAGCCTTGTCGCTGACCAGACCTGATACCGTCTCTCCGCTGATGGCCCAGTCCGTAAATACGGTAAGGGATATTCGTAACCAAACACCCGTAAATACATCCAGACGCACTCCTCCAGCAAATGAGACAGAGAGCATTTTAGATACCGATGGTTTTTCAGCTGAAGAAAAGGTCAATATTTCCGTCTATGAAACAGTCAACCGTGGTGTCGTTAACATTACGACAAGAATGGCTCGACAGGATTCCTTTTTCTTCTTCGAAAGCCAGGCTCCAGAGGGTGCGGGGTCGGGAAGTGTACTGGACAAAAAGGGCCACATCCTGACCAATTTCCATGTTATTGAAGATGCAAAAAGCGCACGGGTAACCCTTTTTAACAACGAAAGTTTTCCCGCACAGCCAGTTGGAGCTGACCCGGACAATGACATCGCCGTACTCAAAATCGATGCTCCACCAGAAATGCTGTTTCCGATCGAACTCGGAGATTCCTCCGGTCTGCGCGTGGGACAGAAAATTTTTGCCATTGGCAATCCATTTGGCCTGGAACGAACGATGACGGTGGGAATCGTGTCCAGCCTGAACCGGCAGATCCCTTCTCGTAATCGACGAGAGATGAAATCGATCATTCAGATAGACGCGGCGCTGAACAGCGGAAATTCAGGAGGCCCTCTGCTGGACAGCCGTAGCCAGTTGGTCGGTATGAATACGGCCATTCTAAGCCCCAGTGGAGCAGGTGAAAATACGGGGGTCGGCTTTGCCATTCCAGAAGCAACCATTCGTCGCGTCATGCCACAATTAATCGAACACGGCCGTGTCATTCGACCCGATATCGGAATTGCTCGTCTTTACCGGAGTGAAGAAGGATTGGTGATTGCCACCCTGGTTCCAGGTGGCCCGGCAGAACGTGCCGGACTGAAAGGATTCCGGCGGGTTCGACAAAGGCGGCGGATAGGTGGTTTTGTTTTTGACGAGACCCGCTGGGATTATCGTTCAGCCGATCTTATCGTAGACGTTGACGGTGAATCCGTCGAAACGGCGGATGATCTCCTGACCATCATCGAACGCAAAAAACCAGGTGAAAAAGTAGTCGTAACCGTGCTTCGTTCAGGCAAGCGACTGGAGATATCCGTTGAACTTGGCGACAGTGACTAAATGATTAACGGGTATCTGCCCATCCTTCAACCACCACAAGCAGTACTAAAATCCAAATGTATTCTTAGCGGGGCACCTGGCGTTTAATTGCTAAAGTGGCAGTCGAGGCCTATACTTCAGGCCCCATGACTAATTCAGGACCGCACCGACACCAGGCTTGTGATCTTCGCTGTCGGTAAGCAGGGAAAGCCTTATACCATGGCATTCTGCAGACACACACAGCCTGTCATACGTGTCATTATCCTACTCTGCATACTGGCAACACACAGGTCGGTTGATGCGCAGGATACTTCCTATCTTAAGTCCTTGTCAGTCGATGATATTCTGAAGAACATGCACAAAGAAGACTGGCTTCTGGTCGATACCCGCTTGCCGGATGAATACAACGGCTGGCGAGCGGATCAAATGACGCGTGGCGGCCATATTCCCGACTCCATTGACTTTTGCTCCAGATGGCTTGATCTCGAAATTAAAGACAAGCCCGACAAACTGAAAGCCGTGCGGCAGACAAAGGGGATACAACCGCACAAACACATCGTACTGTGCAGCACGGACCCGCAAACCAATCAACAGGTGGCTACCCATCTACACAGGAATGGTTTCCGTCGTCTCTACTCCTTTGACATGCGTCCATGGATCGCAGACGACAACAAACCACTGGTGCGATACCCGGGATTCCATCTGCTCGTACCCCCTTTTATTGTCAGACAGATTCTGAATGGACACCGGCCCGATACTTTCGAGCAGACCGTGAGATTCAAACTGGTGGAAGTCAGTTGGGGCGGTGAAGGTGCGTCTTATTCCAAGGGGCATATCCCGGGCAGCTTTCATGTAAACACAGACCACTTTGAGCCTCCTCCTTCCTGGAAACTTGGAAAACCCGATCTACTCAAACGATTCGCTGAAAAGTACGGCTTTCAGGTGGATGATACCGTCATTCTTTCAGGCGAAGACCCGACTGCGAGTTACCGATTGGCCATTGTCCTTCAGTACATGGGAGTGAGAGACGTTCGTGTGCTGAATGGTGGATTGTCCACATGGAAAGCCGCCGGTTACCCGATTGAGGCTCAAAGCCACGCGCCACCACGAGTGAACTCCTTCGGTGCAACCATACCTGTACATCCGGAACTGGTGGATACCACTTCTGAAGTCAAGCAAGCATTCCTAGCTCCGGAACCTTTTGTCCTGGTCGACACGCGCACCTGGGCGGAATATACGGGCAAGACCTCTGGATACACGTACCATTTCCGTAAGGGACGTATCCCAGGCTCTACTTACGGACAGGCCGATTTCACCGGGAACAATTCCCTGACACCCTACCGTAATCTCGACAATACCATGCGCAACAACCGTGAAATCATCACACTCTGGGAAAAAGCGGGGATCGATATCAGCCACCATCTTTCCTTCATGTGCGGTGGTGGATGGCGGGCAGCAGAAGTACTTACTTTTGCACAGGTAATGGGCATGGGAAATACCTCTCTTTACAGTGATGGATGGATCGGATGGAGCAGCAACAGAAGTAATCCGACCGAATCGGGAACACCACCACAAACACCGGGTTCCAAGCCACCGATCCCTTAGCAGATCACGTCAGGCTGACTGTTCGACGCGCATTCCTGATCTCGGTTGTGGATAACGCAGTACCATCAGAACTGTCTCGCCCCACAGCCCCCCTCTTTAATGAGTGTCAGTACCACAAGGTAGCCTCGGAGTACCGACAATCCCTGTCAGTACAGGGTAGTCTTACTGTCATGATGTTTTCTTGATAGCGCACACCTGACTGCTTGCATTGGTAATCCGGTTTCGATAAAAATACTCACCAGTAACCTCGTCATCCCGTTCGCAGTAAAGCACCAGAATATATTCTCGTTATGTTTCCACATGCCTGATGGCGCCATTCAGCCTTGAAAGAAGTCTCTCCATGTACCGATATGTGCCTTGCCTTCTGATCACCGCCCTTCTTGGGATTACCAATACGGTCATCGCCAGCAATTCATCCCTTACAGAGCATTCCAGCAACGGCGAGATCCCCGTTACCACTTCATCAGAGGTCGCCCGGACGGCCTTTCTTCAGGCACGCGATGCACTTGAAATGACACGATCAACCGATGCTGAAGCACTCCTCGACCAGGCGATTGAGCAAGATCCAAAATTTGCGCTCGCCTATTTATACAAGGCCTATCTGTTCACTTCGCTTGCAGACTGGAGAAAAAATATGCAGTTGGCGGTTGCTAACAAAGACCGATGCAGCCCGGGTGAACAACTCCTGATCGACATGAGAATGACCTATCCGGTTAATGATGCGGCCAAACGCTTTGCTTTGACACGTAAATTGGTCAACACCTATCCAGGTAGCGCACGGGCACTGCTGATTCTGGCGGATCAGATCATCCAGCGAAGAGACGTCTCAAAGGCCCGGGACCTTATGCGTCAAGCACTCGAGATTGCCCCTGATTTTGTGCCCGCTCACAATGCCTTAAGCGTATCTTATATGACCGATCAGCCTCAAAACCTCACTACCGCTGCAGACCATGCGCGTCAAATGGTGAAACACAGGCCCGATGAACCCATTGGCCATATTGCCCTCGGGGATATTTACCGGGCAGAAAATAAACTGGAAGCATCCAGGACATCCTATGTCAACGCGACAGAAATCAATCCACGGGACGACCGTGCCTTTGGTAAAAAAGGGCATATCAATACTTTTCTGGGCAACTACGACCAGGCCCGGGAAGATTACCGAATTGCTCAACAGATAGCCAAGGGAAACCTCAAGGTCGTGTGGGCTAATTACGGTGTATTCACGTTTCTTTACGCAGGTGACATCACTTCCGCACTGGATGCCTGGAATCGCCTCCTGACGGATCTTCTTCAAATGAATCTCTCCGAACCCCAGCTGTTACGCGCACGCATTAATGTATTGGGAAACAGAGCAACAGCGGCTATGCATTATGGACTGTTAAGCATTGCAGAACACGC
>CAXEIY010000026.1:0-2987 GCA_963996245.1 uncultured Planctomycetia bacterium
AGGCAAACGACCGGTTGGTGGATCGATAATCATGGCCACTTGAGTAGAGGGGGCATTCTTGTCATAGCCGAGTGTTGTATCTCTCCACTCCCGCTCGTAGCCCCAGATACTTCCCAGTGTGCCACCCTCACGGCGAGCAGCAGCTTCTTCTGCCGTCAGGTTTTCGACATCGGCGAGGTCTGACGGCCGTTCAAGCGGGATACCATGAGCCGCATTACCTGTCCACACACCTTGAAGGTCTGGTTCTCCCCACGGAGTCTGAACTGGATCGTATGGTGTCGAGTCCGCGACCGCCTCAGAGGCGAACCTTACATCTATACCGGCATAACCAGATTCGACAACCGCCAGCCGCACATTGTCAGGGCCGTAGACAAATGCGCGTTGTGCCGACGTACGTCCGTTTTCCGGAACCGTTGGTTCTTGTTGGAATTCTGCGCCGGCGTTTCGCATGTCGTTCGCAGCGTTATTAAGGTCATCAACGACGAATCCGATATGGTCGATGGCTCTTCCTTCGGTTGTAGCCGGGATACCTTCTTCGTGTTCCATCGCGAATAGCCAGACGTCGCCGTATCGCAATCCGTCCATGCGGTCACGCAGACTGTCGCGCTCACCACCGAGTACATTTTGATACCACTCAAGAGTTGCACTGGGGTCGGTCGAACTTAGATGAATGTGATGAAAACCCAGGGTATCAGGGTCTTCGACTAATTCGATCCGCGTACCCCATGGATCAAAGATGAATCCATATTTATAAAGTCCAGGTGCGTCACGAACCATATCACCGCCCTCAAAGCGTTGGAGTCGTACACCGGACCCACCCGCCCCAACGGATTCAAGTTCTTCCATTTTGGCTGTGACATCAGCGTAGGAGAAACCGATGTGATTCACACCAGTACCTTGCGTGCTTCCTTGGGTTCCCTGCGGAACGAACGTCACTTCAACACCTTGACAATCGGCAGCATCGTCTCGATCAGCAATTGGTTGGCAATCGAGATGCTCTGTGTACCACCGGACGGATACTGCTGGAGCAAATGACGTGATACTGACATAAAGATGTTCGGCTTCAGCTGCGATGGCATTGGCAGATCCACCCGGCAGTACAGTAAGAAATGCCGTCATGATTGGTAGCACCAATGCAACGCGTGACAGAGTTGTCGTCATGATGTAGTTCCTCATTGATTAGGTGCTTCCCTGGTTGGGACTCTTCGTAAATGACCGTACAGTAAATCCTCAGAGTATTCGACACATTTAAATTCAAGGACGCGGGCGTTGTCTTCCAATCGACGATAAAGAGGTAGACGGATAGTCCACGGACGTGTGAACACGGTGTCATCAGTAAGCGTTGCCTCGTACATAATCGCGTTTCGTCCCATGGGCGTATACCGCTCTTCAACACGGAGGGCAGCGCTGGCATGGTTTCCTGCGCGGTCAAACCATGCTTCGCCGGTAAAGCCTTGCGCATCTACGACTAAAGTGTCTCCATCCCAGCGACCATGCGAACGTCCCATCCAACTATCGATTGGTGGTGCTTCTGGATTGGCTTTGTCCATGTGAATCGTTCGACTGGCTTCTGCAAAGCCATACACCACCTGAATTTTTTGATTGCCCTGAATAATTTGAAACGGGTGGGGCATATAGGTTGCCCGCGGCACTCCAGGCATGAAGCACTTGGCTTCCGGGTCGTTTGTCATCCTGTTTTCGAAGTTGTCTTGTTGTTGCTGTCTGGCATCAGCGCGGTAAGGAATGTCACCTCCCTCAACCACACCCTGCCCTGGGGGAATTGCACCAATCGCACCAAGGTCGGGGTGGCCAGGACCAGCCGGGTGGTCTTCCAGGTTCCAGTGAGCAGTGCCAATAGCTTGCCAGATACCATTCAGATCGGGATTGTTATCCCAAGCTCGAGGAACCTCGTCACTCTGCGCAGAGAGTGTGACAGCCGAGAAAAGAAACGCCGTAACCACGGACACAAAAAGCTGCTTCATGCTAAGTACTCCGAAATTATTTACAGAAACCCCTGAACAGTGTCGCTCGATCATAGCAAGTAGACGAGGATCGCGCGACAGTTGCGCCATTTTACTGAGATATTGCTACGAGATGCTGAACAAAGGCACAAGATTACATTTATGATCACGCAGAAATGCTGGGCAGGCAGATAAGGACTCGTTGCGGCACCGGTTGTCTGTGGCTCACTGTGGTGTTCAGTATCGGGTGCCAGGTGGCTTCTGAGCGTGCTCGCGACGAAGTCGCCGAGGTTCCTCAGACGATAAATAATGTTATCTGGATCGTCGCGGATTCTATTCCCGCTGAATTAGAAGATCGGTTTGATATCGTCGCGGCGTTGCAGATGACGTCGTCAGGCGGCCCGAGCGATCGTTCGGCTCTTCTGACAGGTGTTGACCCAGTCCTTTTGAAGCCGTTTCCGGCTCCTGAGGTCAGGATGTTGCCGCTGTTGTTTCGACACGCTGGTTATTACACCAGTCGTGAAGGTAAGTCGTATCACAATCTTGGAGTTACGAAAGTAAGTCGACCTCAGCAGATGGTTGAAAGAACAGAGACACTGTCGGTTGCGCCCGGTGCTGTGCTGGGTGCCTGGGACGCTGCTGGTCCGGAGGCGGATTGGACAGGGAAAAATAAGGATTGGGATTTGCCGTGCACGGTGTCGTTCGGGTGTGGTGGTCGCGGACGGGGTGAGGTTTCATTTTTCAGTCTGTTCAATTTTGAGCCAGCATCTAATGTGGAACTCCAGGTTTCTTCAATCCTCGATGCGCTTGATGAGGATGAGGCGGTAGAGGCCACTGCCGTGTTCTTGATTGCGATGTCAGCTGGCTCAGGGCGAGTCGGTGTTCGGTTCCCGCAGAACTTCTCACATCGTGGTGTTGTTGAAACGGTCAGTCTGCTTGATTTAGCCCCGACCACGTTGTCAATGGCTGGTCTTGCTGTCCCCGATTACATGACTGGGCGGAATGTCATGGTTGCGGACGACAAGA
>CAXEIY010000027.1:0-23085 GCA_963996245.1 uncultured Planctomycetia bacterium
ATCAACAGCCGGTATACCGACATCCTGGGGCAGTGCCCCGTATCAGGATCAGGTATTCGACTTCGACGCAGCTGTTGTGGAACGGTTGCGTGATGCCGGAGCAGTACTGGTTGCAAAACTGGCAATGGTCGAAATTGCCGGTGGGATGGGGTACCGTCAGGCTCATGCTTCGTTTACAGGACCTGGTTTAAATCCCTGGGATGGCGTTAGCTGGAGCGGAGGTTCTTCCAGTGGTTCGGGGGCGGCAGTTGGAGCTGGGCTGGTGCCGTTTGCAATCGGGAGTGAAACCTGGGGATCGATCATGACCCCGGCCAGTTACTGTGGTGTGACCGGATTGAGGCCCACCTATGGGCGGGTCAGTCGCAGAGGGGCTATGGCCCTGTCGTGGACCATGGATAAACTAGGCCCCATTGCCCGAACGGCTGATGACTGTGGTCTGATTCTGAATGCCATTGCCGGACATGACCCGGGTGATCCGAGCAGTGTTTCACGAAGGTATACCTATCCCGAAACGGAGGATGAAATATCGGAAGCACCCTTTCGGTTTGCTACGATCAGGCAGGCTACCGCGCGTGTTCAGACAGAAGTCCGGGCTAATTTTGAAACTTCGTTGGAAGTGTTGAAGCCCTATGGGACTTTTGAAGAAATTGAACTGCCAGATTTTCCATACTCCTCGGTAGCCAGTACGCTGATCGCATCCGAAATGAGCGCTGCTTTTGACGAATTTATTTCCAGCGGTGATGTATGGGAATTGACGGCTCCGGAAGATCGTTTTGGAGGATATGCTCCCCAGTTAATTCCAGCAAAAGACTATATCAATGCACAACGGATACGTGTTCATATTCAAAAATCGCTGGATCAGATTTTTACCCGTTTTGATGCTGTGGTGACACCCACTATGACCGCTGTAGCCAATCCAGCTGATCAGGATTTTCGTGCGTATTTTGCTCGCTATTCAGGAACTTCAATTGGTGCTGCGGCCAACGCCGCGGGAATTCCCGCCATTACGATTCCCAATGGTTTTGGTGAGCGAGGCCTTCCCACAGGAATCAAATTGGTAGGCAGGGCGTTTGATGAAAACCGACTCATAGCGATTGCCAGTCAGTATCAGAAGAATACCGATTGGCATAACCAGCATCCTTCGATTTGAACCAAGTGCAGAAAGGAGCTGGTATCCCTATTAGTCGCTCAGTCGACAAGTGTAACTTGCTTTTACCTGGGCCGGTTCAATTCCCGTGTGAATAAGGACCTATACGGTTGCCCTGTTTGCGACGTGCGGGGTAGTGTCATGCACTCTCTAATGACTCAGGAGTCAGGAATATGCCACTCTTCTGCGGTAAACAAACCATTCAAAAATCAGCAATACGATAGCGAGCAGTAAAAACAGCCGCCACAGCTCCTGTCGCACGGGTTTGGTAACCGATGCAGTCTGAACGCGTTCGAAACCAATCGCCATTTCACTTCGAGGTTCGGTCTTCGACTCGTTGGGGTCAAATAGATTAACGACGAAATGATCAGGTGGTGTCTGGTCGGGCCAAACGATCTCGTATGTGCCAGTATGGGAGGTCTCTTGAAATAAGTAATCACCCTGACTGGTTGGTTGCAGGGATAAAGGATCTCCTTTCGGGGGCAGAATCGTAATTTCAGGATAGGGTCGGTCGGCATGGAATTGAACGACTTCTCCAGTTTGAATGGTATTACGGATTCTGGATTCGCCTCCCTTTCCCAATTCTCGTAAGACGTTGTATACAAATACCGGGAAACTCTGTTTGGCCTGCCATCCACCACGCACGACCTGGCCGTTGTGTACAAGGTCGAAAGTCATTACCAGATCATGGTAACCTTCACGTACCGAAAGAAAGAGGGCCGGTCCCTGATCGGTTTGAATGAGTCTACGAGCACCAGCCGGGAGGGTGACACGTGCCAGTTCCCGGATTTCAATGTTCTCTACGCTCACGTAGTGCATCAGCGGGTGTCTGCTGTCTCCGTCAAGGACGACTGGCCATGCGGCCATTCCTTGCAGCGTCAAACCTTCCACGGGTGGCAGACGTCCCAGAATCCAGGTGTTCGATGCGGGCATGGTGTCAGGGGCACATCGGTCATAAATGATGAGATCATAAAGACCTGAATGGATACGTTGTGGATATTCCGGAAGGTTGAGAAAGCTTCGCGGCTGTGTTTCAAGATGGGCGATCCGCGTTGCGGCAACTGTGGTGAGGGCATGATCCAGAAAAGGGTTGTCATTGGGACCAATTCGAAGAACACGTGCCGTCTTGGGAGGATTAACGGCCAGCCATGCGACGTTGTCTGTGGACAGATCATCCTCTACATCCAGCTTCAGTTGCAGTGTCTCACGTTCCTGTATCGGGATATCGAAGGTGAGGCCCTGAGACTGTCCAGGCAGCAAGGTAACTTGACCGGCGTCTTGAAGTCTCCTTTCCTGGCCAGCAAAGAGCTCGACGTATGTGTTGACAGGTTGACATCCGCAGGCGGTGTTTTTTCTGGAATCAGAGGCAGAATGTTGCGAGCAGGATGTCTGATGTCGATCAAAGTTCTGTATTCTTGTAAAGACCTGTAGTTGATCGGGATTGTCGTCACTGATTCGGGAACTCAAGGTAACAATGCCCAGGTTCTTGGAGCTTTCTCCAACGGTAATGAAATGGGGATTGAGGTTCCCCAGAGCGAAATCTTCGACATCTTCGAATCCTCCGTCAGAGAAAATATAGAGCTCTGCAGCCATGACACTGGGATCGCTGTCTTCAGCACTGGATGCTGGATTGGCTAAACCGGAAGCGACGGCCAGTGCCTCCCTGAGGGAAGTCGATGATTCGGTTGGCTGGATGGAATGGATGGCGTTTTTTATCTGACTTCGTACACGTGTAAACGGCGTCATGATTTGAGCCTGGTCCGAAAAAGCGATAACCATGGCGGCGTCCTGTTGGTGAGTCATTTGATCAACCAGATCATGGGCAAGTTGTTTGGCCTGCTGCAAGCGTGATGGTTGCACATCGGTTGCGCGCATACTTGCTGAATGGTCGATCAGAAAAACATACCGTAAGCCGCTACTTCTTTGAGTGGTGCATGTGAGCGGGTAAAACGAACTGAAGAGTAGCCCAAGGACCAGGAGCTGGAGCAGCAACAGGAGATTGCGCCGCAGTCGCTGAAACAGTGAGTTGACGTGGTAGTCTTCCATGGAACGCAGCCACAGGTAGGTACTGGGCACTTCTCGGGGCGTGCGCCGTAACTTCAGGAAATACAATGCAATGATGCCTGCTCCGACGGTGACCAGTATCCACTGCATCGTGTTCATGAAGACATTCTCAATTCTGAGTCTCTTTTCAGGACCGATTCAGTAAGGGTAGCGTTTGAGGTAAACGATTCCGGTTAACGGACCAGCCGACGTTGTCGTAAGTATTCCAGGATTAACTTTTCCATGGGTATATGGTTGTCCGTGAGTAAGTAAAAAATGCCACGTCGAATACAATAGTTTTTGATGTCATCACAATAAGCTTTCAGATGGTTTTTGTAACGGTCGACCAGGGGTTTGTTTACGGTTATTTCAGCGATGTCTCCATCCTCACTGTCAACCAGGCGAAGGTCTCCCTGGTAGTCGGGATTAAGCTCTTCCTGACTGAGTAAATGAATGACATAAATGTCCATTTGTTTTGCCAGTAGATATCGAAGGCCCGATTCATAACCGTCTTTGTCCATCAGATCAGAAATTAAAACAACGATCCCTCGACCACTGTTACGTACGGAAAAATCACGTAAACTTTGCGCAAGCGATGTTCCCCCTCCTGTTTGGAGTAGTTCGAGAAATTCGAGCATCTGCAGTCCTTGTTGTTTTCCACGTAAGGGGGGCATTTTGAGGGAAGAATCTCCTGCAACGGACTCGATGATGACACGATCGGACCGGGTCAGACCGATGTAACCCAGTGCAGCCGCTATCTGCTTTGCGTAGTGCAGTTTTTCCGGGTCACCGAAAGCCATTGACTGGGACGTGTCCAGGAGCAGATAAACATGAAGGTCTTCCTCTTCGAGGAACAACTTGAGAAACAAACGGTCCAGCCGCCCATAAATGTTCCAATCTATGAAACGCAGGTCATCACCGGGAACGTAGTTCCGATAATCGGAGAACTCAACGCTGATTCCCTGACGTGGTGATCGACGTTCACCTCGCATCTGTCCTAGAAATACTTTACGACTGACCAGTTCCAGTTGTTCCAACCGGTTCAGAAAGGACGGGCTCAACAATCCACGTGTCGTTTCAGACATCGATTGGCACCATTCTTGCGATTATTCAATACGAGTTGTCAGGCTTTATTGAGCTATTTGACGTTTCACTGATCTCTATGGCAATACAAAGTGGCGTTCTCCTATTCAGGTTTAGCCGGATATTAAGCGGCGTCATGACGCGGAGCGGTTTTTCTGTAACGACCCTGTTTCACTGTAACCGATGCTCCCATCCTTGTGGCTTCAGGGAATGGGTTTGACCATCCGGAGTCATCAGTTGTGCTTCTTTCTCAGATGTCATTTGTCCAATCAGGGTAATGGGAATGTCGAGTGGTTGGTCCTTTAGGATGCGATCTGCTTCGGTAGGGTCGGCGGTAAAAAGGAGTTCGAAGTCCTCACCATCATAGAGAGCGTGTTCCAGAGGTGTGCGTGCATCCTGGATTTCGTATACGGAATCATGGATAGGAATGCAGTCCTGTTTCAGACATGCTCCACAGGAACTGGCATGGAGTAGATGCCATAAATCTGTACTCAATCCATCACTCACGTCAATCATAGCATGAAGATTGTAGTGGTCATGGAGCAGTCGGGATTCCCGAACACGTGGCTTGAAATCGAGATGTCGACCGCTCAAACTGCCGCCCAGTTTACCGGTTACCAGGAGAAGGTCTCCAGGTTTTGCTGTACTGCGTAGCAAAGGACCTTTGCGGGTGGCTTGTCCAAGTAGCGTTATATTGACGACCAATGGACCGTTCCAACTGTTGGTATCTCCACCGGCTATTCCAACTTCAAATTCCCGGGCAAGATCCATGAGCCCTCCCATCAGTTCTTCACCGAGGGCTCGTCCGTTTGTACAGGGGAGAGCGATACTTACCACGCACAAGGAAGGTGTCCCTCCCATGGCTGCAATATCACTCAGGTTAACGGCCATTGCTTTGTACCCAACACGCCGTGCATGGGTCTGATCGAGGTCGAAGTGTACGCCTTCCATGAGTAAGTCTGTAGTAATGAGCGAAGGCAGTTCAGCGTTCGGATGGAATATGGCGGTATCGTCACCAGGGCCGTGATCGATGGAATGTGGCTGAGGGGGTAGTGAATGACAAATCCACTCAATGAATGATTTTTCGCCAGACCGTGACACGCGATAGATCCTTGTGTAATAAAAGTCAGGCAGGAGGAAACAATGCTGTTCCAGCAGGAATCTCTGAGCACTTTTCCGACAGGCTGCGTAATGCGAAGCATCGTTTGATCGCTTTGTCAGAATCCGTATCCGTAACGGTGACTCTAATCGATCCGTTTCCCGTATCTTAGTTGGGAATAGCAGAGGATTCACGTCTGTTTGGTATTCAGACGACTGAATTGGACTTTGGATCCGACCAGGTCACAGGAGATCCGGGGTGTCAGATGGCCTCATCTTCCAGGTTTACAATCCCTGAGCGTACACGCCGGCCACGCAGAATTCGGAATCTCAGTTCATCATAACCACGTGCATCTGCTTTCTGCAGGACATAGTCCAGATTACTCAGGTTAATGACTTCGTATAGATCGAGACCAAGCAGGGTATCTCCGAGTTGAAAACCCTGTAGTTCTGCAGGACTGCCCGGGCGTACTTCGGTTATCTGAAGTCCCCCGTTGTATCGTCTTACGATACGACGGACCACGGAGGCACCAACGGGTTGAACACGGATTCCCAATCGTGACCATGCGTGTTGCAGAACGACTGCTGTACTGGAGGGAAGCTCTTCAACAGTGAGGACGATGTCGTGTGCGTTGTTGTCACGTTCAATGGTCATGGTTACCTTTGAACCGATTCGTTTTTCTATCAATCCGCGTTCCAGATCCAGGGCCTCATGAACTTCATGACCGGCTATATTGAGGATGACGTCACCAGGTCTTAATCCCGCTTTATGACCCGGACTTTTCCGTTCAATGGATGTGATCCGAACCGAGTGGTCCGGACGTTCACTGGTTTGATGCAGCGTCAATTTTTCATTCCGACAGTGAATACCGTGCCAGGTCTGTGAAATCCGTTGTGTGTTGAGCAGATTCAGTAAATGATGGCGTATGTGATCGATAGGTATGGCAAAGCCAATTCCCTGGGCACCGGCGCGTATCGCAACATTCAACCCAATCCAGTCACCGTCTATGTTCATTAACGGCCCACCCGAGTTTCCAGGATTGATGCTGGCATCGGTCTGAATCAGGCCGTGGTAAGCCTGGGTTTCATTGACCTCCACATCGCGACCCAACCAGCTGATAATTCCAGTTGTTACCGTGTTTTCGTAACCGAAAGCATTGCCCAACGCGATTACCGGTTCTCCCAGCATGAGGTCGTTTGATCTTCCCATAGGCAACACGGGTAATTTGCGGCCTGCTTTAATCTTGACGACAGCCAGATCGTACTTGGGATCGGTTGAGACAACTTTTGCTTGGTAACGTTCTTTGTCGCTGAAGCTGACGGAAATGGTTTCTACTTTGTCCACCACGTGGTGATTCGTGAGAATGTATCCGCGTTCATCCACAATGACACCCGTTCCCATACCGTTAATCCGACGTCCCGATTCAAACGGCTCGACAGAAGAGGCTGCTTCATAGAGTGCGGTTTTCTCACTGTGTATGTTGACGACCGAAGGCAAGGCTTTGCGTACGGCTACGACAACAGGCGTCTCACGGTTCAGGGGCTTCTCAGCGCGTGAAGCCGAAATGGAGATCAGCGTCAATACAATTGCTGCAAAAGAAATGAAAGGCTTGCGGGACTGAACGAACATGGTGTCTCTCTGGATCCACGGAAGATTTCAATAACACTGATGGCTGATCGATCGGGTCATTCTTTTCAAAGGGTTACTTCCTCACTGTCTTCCTGATTCGGCGAGATCTTCAAGGTCCCTTTAAAACTATTCCATCATCTTGCACAGTCATCTTATTTTAACGCTATGTTTCCTATATTAACGCAGTGAACTGCGGCAATTTACCATTATGGCAATTGGGATGGTCGGAAACTTTCCGTAGGATTGGCCCTGTAAATCTGGGGGAGGTGTGCCGTTGAGGGAAAGTTTTCAGGATGCGCCAGCTGATCGCAGAAGCTGTGGATGCCGGTAAAGTCAATTCGTGATGTTGACAGCGCGAAGTGCCAAGTTTCCGAGGCTTGGTTCAGGGACTATTGGTACAGAAGGTATTTTTCACGTAGAACCAGGAAGGACCGCAGGGCGCTCTGCCAGTGCCTTTGGATGGATTGAGCTGTATGTCCAGAAATAAGCTGTCTCAGCACTTCCTGGTTGCCCATCAATCGAAGGTAGCGATCATGTTGCCACTTTTGGGGATAGAGCTCAAAGAGCTGTGAGGCGATTTCGATTCCCGTACGTAAAGGGTCGAATCGGTTCCGGTGGGTGATGATCAGATTGACTCCCTCGCAGTTCTGATCTCGGTAGGTACTGGAAGAGGGTTTAAATCGAATGGGTACAAATCGTACCCCGGTCAAATTTTGCCGGTTCAAAGAAGCGGCGAGCCTGGTTCCCTGAATCCAGGGTGCTCCTAAGATCTCAAACGGAGTGTCCGTTCCACGTCCCACAGAAAGGTTGGTGGTTTCCAGCATTCCAATTCCAGGGTAGAGCAGTGCCTGGGTCAGATTGCGCATGTTGGGGGATGGGTTTATCCATTCCAGTTGCGTCTGGTCAAACCAGGACCGGCGAGGCCACCCTTGCATTTTAACAACATTCAGATCACATCTTATATTTTTTTCGTGGTTCAGCAGTAATGCAAGTTCTCCCATCGACATGCCATGACGAACCGGTAACGAGAAGTAGCCGACAAAGGATTCTCGTCCGGGATCGAGGAGCGGGCCCTGAACGGCAATGCCACCAATTGGATTGGGACGATCCAGAACAACCACGCGGATATTGTGCTTCGCCGCTTCTTCCATCACATAGCCGAGTGTGGATACGTAGGTGTAAAAACGTGTGCCGATATCCTGTATATCAAAAACCAAGGTATCGATACCGTTCAACATGGATGCGCTTGGTCGTCGTGTTTTCCCATAGAGACTGAAAATGGTCAGGCCGGTTTTTGTATCTTTGCTGTCCTGGATAACTGGTTGATCCAATGCACCACGAATACCGTGTTCGGGACTGAACAGGGCCACGAGGTTCGCATGAGGGGATTGATGTAATAAATCGATTGTGCTGACTCCGTTCCGGTTACGGCCGGTGTGATTGGTGACCAGTCCGATTTTCTGATTTTTCAACAGAGTGAATTGATCTTCTTCCAGAACATCAATTCCAGTCTTGACCGTGAAGAGCGGGATGTGTGCTGTGGATGCGGATAGGAGGCTTGCCGCAACGGTGCTTGCCACGACACGTCTTAGCCGTATTACATTTCCCTTGGTGCCGTTTGGATGCAGTCGATTTGCGAGGAGAACAACAATGGTTTCACTGGCAGGATCGACCCATAGAGAGGTTCCTGTAAAGCCGGTATGACCGAATCCACCAATGGGAAACAAGTCTCCTCGTACAGAGCTAAAGCCGGTGTCAATGTCCCATCCGAGTCCACGTTGTTCTCGAACAGGTAAGCCGATCGAGCGGATCATTCGCTGGACGGTTGCCTGTTTCAGTATCAGTGGCCGGTTAGTGTTGTTTTTCAGAGAATCCAGTAGGGATTGAGCATAGATGGCGACATCGTGTGCAGTGGAAAATAGCCCGGCATGTCCCGCCACACCACCCATCAGAAAACTTCTCGGGTCGTGAACTTCTCCGGTGATCCATTCTTTGTTGCGCATGTCCGAAGCTGCGGTGCGAACTTTTTGCTGCTCACGAAGCAGGAAGCCAGTGTCCTTCATGTTAAGTGGTTGAAAAATGTTCTCGGCAGCGAACTTATTCAGATGTTTCCCCGTTATCCGAAAAATGATTTCACCTAAAACGATATAACCGACATCACTGTATTTGAATTGGGTTCCAGGCTCGTAGATGGGGTGAAGAAGATAAATGTTGTTCATCGCTGTCTGCCGGCCCTGCTGATAGTCGGCAAGTGCGTTGTCTGGTATAAAACCCGCACGATGTGTGAGTAACTGTTCAACGGTGATGGTATCTTTTCCATTCTGCCCGAATTCAGGAATGTACTTGGTTACGTAATCCTGAACATTGAGTTTTCCTTGTTCGGCGAGAATCATGATAGATGTTGCCGTTGCAATCGGTTTGGTGAGCGATGCAAGGTCAAAAATGGTATCGATGACAGTGGGCTTTCGGTCAGGGTAGAGTTGTCGATGTCCGTATGCTTTTTCCCAGAGGACCTTTCCGCGGTGGACAGCGACTATCACCGCCCCTGGAATCTCTTGACGTTCAATGGCCAGTTCCACAGCTGGATCGAGTTGCTGAAGAATCCGGTGTGAAACATCAAAAGGGGATTGAACCGTCGCGGGATAAAGTTTCTGTGAATCGAGCAATCCCAGAGCGAAGCTGAGTGTTGTGAAAGCCAGGGGCCAGAAAACATTTGGGATGTTCATTCGTTGATCACCGGTAACGAGTGGGGTTATTCAGGAATTTTGTTGGATGCGAGACAATTTAATGAGTTTTACAATTGCATATCCAGAAAAAACGAAAAGGATGGGTACCGCCGGAATTCGATAACGTGGGAATGGGGGGGCAAGGAAAGGAATGATGCAGTAGGGGACCATCCCCAGTACCAGTATCATCCAGCGTGTGGAATTCTCATGACGTATAAAAAACAGGGAGAGCCCTGCTAGTGGCAGTCCGATTAAACCCCACAGAATTACGTCGCCATAGCGGACCAGATCGGGGAAGTGAAAGAAGTGCCCAAAGGCCGGACCCCCGGGATCATCGATAACCAGTCGTACGCGTGAAGATGGTTCACCAGGGCGCATTTCACGAGACTGGTAAAAAGTGGTGGCGTTGGGCCAGAAATCATTGCTGAGCCAGATATGCATGAAATATTCAGGGATTTCGGAGAGATACGTTGTCCAGTTGTCGCGCAGATAGCGTAACGACTGGTCCCGATACCAGGCCGCCATTTCTACATCAGTTCTGCCGGATATTTGGTTATCTGGCTGATAGGGCGTGTGTTGAACATGGCCTACATAGAAAGTACTTGGACCATTGGTGGATACTAGTACAAATTGTTTGTGGATAAGAAAATTTCTGACCGTCACGGGACTGATTATCAGAATGGCGGAAATGACAAATAAGCTGATCAGCTGGAAACGCCGGGAGCGGCTGATTGACTTGGAGATCAGAAACCAACTGCCTGCTGCGATAATGACTATCGCGGGTAGGAATGCCGCACGGTTGAGACATGCCAGACCTGCGGTTATTCCGGAAAGGACAGCGAGACCGGGTCCAGAAGAGGATTTGGCATGGTTCCAGCTACCCAGCCACAGTGTAAATGACAGTAACTGAAGAAACGTAAACCATGTTTCTGTGAGAAGAAGTCCGGCATAGTAAACCTGTGGTAAATGCAGTCCCATACCGAGCGCGGCCCATAAGCCGGCTTGACGATCGAATACCTGCCTGCCTAGAAAATATACAAGAAAAACACTCGCAGTTGCGATGATTGCCTGGGTGATTCGGACGGCCAGTGGCAGGTGTCCAAAGATCCCGTATATTGCTGCTACAAAATACGTGTACCCAGCATAGTAGTAAGTGCTACCACTCAACGGGTGATAACCATGATAACCAAAAGACTCTTCGGGTAGGGGTTTTGCCTGAGCCATGGCCCAGCCCGTTTGGTCATAGACTCCCATATCCGAATGAAGTCGGTCGCCGTCCTGGCCGGGTAAAAACCAGACATAGCTGATGCGCAGGATTGCGGAGAGCACCAACAGCGCGGTCAAAGCAACGTGTGGAGATTTACCTGGATGTCGCAAAAGAAAAGCATTTTGTGTCACGGGACCCTCAATTCGGGACTGGTGAGTGGTTGCTTTTGTGTGAGAGCAGGGATCGGTGATCTATGACGGACCGCTTCTGTTGTGTTTTGGGAAGAAGAGGTTACCTGGATCTGTCGATAGTCAAATGTTTCAGGAATCTGATACACACGCCAAGTCAACCCGTCTTGAATCTTGGTCAGGACACCAGGTTTATCCATCCAGGGAAATTGTTTCCATAATTGATTTTGAACAATCATGAAACGGTAACCGTGTTTCTTGAGAATTTCTATTAAAGCGGGTGATATGGTTTGTGGGTCCGGGGCATCGATTTGTTCCACTTCGCGCTGAAAAGGGCGGACGTCACAGGTGTTCAATACATCATGACGGTGAAAAATCCACCAATAAGATTGAGTATAGTCCTCAGGGACAATCGGTAGTATCACGGCCTTTTGGGACTTGTCCTGTTGAGCTAACCACGGAACCCATCCTGGCAGGTTGAGACTTTTGTCAAATTTCGGCGGCGTGACGGCCTGATAACACCACCATCCGTCGAACAAGGCTACAAAGAAACAGAGACTAATTACGCCTCGGCGCCATAGCGAACGGTGGATGGCATTCAGGCACCGGTGCAGAAAGAGCGGAACCATCAGAGCGGACAGCCCCACAGCGATAGTTCCGGCCCGCCCATAGACGCGAAACTGAGGGGCGAACTTGAACATGATGATCGAGATTCCACCGCTGAGGCTTACGAAGACCAGCAAAGAGATCATAAGCGCCAGGAAGTCCAATCGCTGCTGATCGCGATCCGTTGTTTGGTGGCGACGTAAAACCCATGCACCGTATGCGATCATCGAGAGCAGAATGACGATTCCGGGGTAATGCCAAATTTCTTTATCTGAGGCCAGTGGAGAATAGCGGACTCGTGCTTCATGGTAAAGTTTTCCAGGTTGTGACCAGAGTGGAAGCAGATAGTGCGAGGGTTCGCTGCTGAACCAGATAAGGTCTCGCAGATCGCGTTTCTTAAACTGTTCCTGTTGGCCGTGTTTTTGTGCCCAATACGGAAAGGTCAGTATCCCACCTACGATTCCCGCAACCAGTATGCTGATAATCAGTCCGGGTATGTGAGACCGTTGCAGTACGTTGCGCGCAACCAGTATGCCGCCAGCTAGAAAGAATGCCAGCATCAGTAAGTAGGTGAAATACCAGGAACTCTGGATGAGACCTGCTGTAGCCAGTCCGAAAAAAACCGCACGACGTGCGCTGGGTGTTTCCCACAATCGAAAGGCTGTGATTACCACGATAAGAATCCACGCGTGCTTGTACCAATTCAAGTGCGTGTTGAACTGAAATGCAGTGGACCAGTTCAGAGTTATGAGAATTTGAGCAAGCAACGCCGGCCATAAGCGTGAAGTAACAGCATAAAGATAGCCACCAAATACCCATCCGTTGATGAGCAGGACGAGCACGCTAAGGATGTTAAAATTCAGGATAGGCGCACTCAGTCCTCCCTGAAAAATATTCTGATCTGGATCCATCAGAACGGGATGTCCTGGAAGTTCTGACGGTGTTGGAGTGTTGTGAGAAAGATCCGGAACATCAGGAAGAAACAGGCAGGTAAGGGCCGAAAGCAGCATCGTATCGACCCCCTCGAACACATGAGGCAGCCGGGTGGAATCAGGTGGATAGTCCTGTGGGCCTCCCAAGGGCTGTATTTGTTTCCACCATCGCCCTTGTAAGAGTTTTCCTGTTCGCCATGTTTGAACGGTATAAAACGCTGCATCACCTGAGCCTCCCCGTAATCCTTGTCTGCCGGGAAACAAGTGTGTGCTTACACCGGCAACCAACGGATATGGAGATTGCCTAAGGGAGCCAAAAAAGAAACTGCCATAATAAAATATCGTGATCAGCACAAAGGGAACTATCGCGATAATACAGCGGATGCTGAATCTGGATAACGACATCCATACGGTCCTGTTTTCGAGGAACCAAAAAGGGTAAATGAAAGCAAGGCTCTTACTTACGGGTACTTTCGTAATAACGGTCGGCCTGTGTTATTTGTTTAATCCATCGTACAATCCCAGTGGATTGGAACGATTCATCCTGTGTGCGTTGCCGTTTGGGACGGGCCTGGCGATCGTAGAAGCGAGATTCCTATCTTCCTATTATCGGTTCGACCTGTGTTCCGGTAAAGCTGGGTAGTCTCGTTCCCACAACTATTTATTGTAAAAAACCAGTATAATCACTGTGTTGAAAGTAGGTGTTACCAAGAATTGATCTTGCAATGGACTACGCTTCGGTGACAATCATGTCAGATGGGAGGGAGTGCGAAACGTCCGTAGACCCGATCCCTGAGGTTACAAAGAGGGTGTTTTACCGTAAGAAGAGTCGCTTGTTTACATCGGATCAGCTCAGTGGAGTTCTGACCGTAATGAAAGGATGAGGCCACCATGGCCGACACGATAACATTAGCTGCCGTACCACGTTCTGAAATCGGTACACGCGCCGTGCGCAAAATGAGGAAAAACGGGAGAATTCCGGCCGTTCTCTATGGTCGTGCCCAGGAGGTTTATTCGCTTTCAGTTGATACCGAAGAGTTTGAATTCATAATTCGTGGAGGTAACCGCGTTGTGGATCTCTCGATAGAGGATCAATCGGAGCCGGCACTGATTCGCGAAGTACAATGGGATACTTTTGGACAAGAGATCCTTCACATTGACCTGACACGTGTATCGCTGGATGAAAGGATTAATGTCGATATTCGAGTAGAATTACGCGGAACAGCCAAAGGCGTGAAAGTCGGCGGGGTTGTTCAACACCTGGTACATCAAATCCCGGTAAGCTGTTATATCAATGCCATTCCGGAAGTATTCCAGTTGAATGTCAATGATCTGGACATCGGAGATGCGCTATACCTCAGAGATGTTGCGGTGCCGGAAGGGACGAATTTGGGAATGGATCCCGATACGGTTATCGTGCGAGTGATTGAAATAACGGACGAGGAGACGGTCGAATCAGCTGAGGAAGGAACAGGATCAGCAGAGCCGGAAATAATTGGACGTGCGGAAGACACAGGAGATACAGAACAAACGGATGCCGCAAGTTGATCTTTCATAAAGCATTGGCCAACCTGTGGAGTCACGTATTCCATTCGGCAAGCACTCCTGCAAGATGGGATTCCATGAAAATTGTGGTTGGTTTGGGAAATCCTGGTCAACGCTACCTCTTAACACGTCACAACGTCGGTTTTATGGCTATTGAGGAGTTGGCCAAACGCTGGGGAGCAGAAAACTGGCGCAGTAGTCGCCATGAGGCACATATCGTTCAGACAGAGAAGGATGGGCAGCGTGTTCTTTTGGTGGCTCCTCAGACCTGGATGAATGCAAGTGGGCGTTCCGTTTCCCGAGTCTTGAAGTACTATCAGGTCGATTCAGAAAATTTGTTGGTGATCTGCGACGATTTGTCATTGCCGCTCGGAAAATTACGGCTGCGTCCGCAGGGGTCGTCTGGTGGCCACAATGGTTTAAAGGACATTATATCTGCCGTCGGGTCAGAGTTTTCGCGGCTCCGGATAGGAATCGGCCAGGTTCCCACCGAACGGGAAACAGCTGACTGGGTACTGAGCCGGTTTGGTAATGGAGAGATGACGGCAGTCCTCGAATCATTGCAAAAAGCGACGTTAGTCGTCGAAACATGGATCGATGAGGGAGCAGAAGTGGCTATGAATCGTTATAATTAATATTGAATTGATGCTTCAATTTAGGGATATTTTGGGGTGCACCATAGACAAATGCGACTTATTGGCCTACGATTCGGCCTTTGAATCGCGCTCATTGTACGGAGGGAAGATTGTCCACCAACGTTTATGAAGGAATGTTCTTGGTTGATGTCAACAAATGGAGTAACGATCCAGAGGGGTTGACAGCCGAGTTGACCGGGTTGCTTGAGAAACAGGGAGCGGAGGTGCTGGTCGCGCGTCCATGGGACGAACGTCGATTGGCATACCCTATTCGCGGACAGCGAAAAGCACTCTACTGGATGAGCTATTTTCGTGTTGAGGGTTCGAAAATTGATGAAATCGAACGGCAGTCGCGGCTCCGGGAAGTTATTCTCCGGCACCTCATATTGAGAGTCAATGAAAAGCTTGTAGAGCCGGTACTATCTCAACTTCAGGATTCCTCATCTTCAACGCAAGATGAACCTAAGGATGAACCGAAGGATGAAGCTAAGGATGAAGCGACATCCGAAAAATCCGACGAGGGTCCCATCGCAGAAGAAGCGGTTGCCGCTGAAGTGGAAGAAGAGTAGAGAGGGAGGGATGCTGCTCAACACATTCGGTACGGAGGTGTTTAGAAGAAGTCGGATATGCCGCTTGCCGTCATCATGCTGGTAGAATGCAAGAACCTGAATTCGTCTTCATGACGGAGTTTCGATAAAGGAGTTCGATGAACCGTGGCTAACTTAAACAAAGTGTTTCTCATTGGAAGATTAACACGAGATCCTCAACTACGGTACACTCCCAGTGGAACACCGGTTGCGGACCTGGGTATGGCCGTTAATCGATTTAGAAGAGGTCAGGACGGACAAAGTCAAGAAGAGACCGCGTTTGTAGATGTCACGTTGTGGAGCAAGATGGCAGAGACAGCTACGCAGTACCTGAAAAAGGGAAGACAGGTATTTTTTGAAGGGCATTTGAAATTCGACCAATGGGATTCACCAGAAGGTCAGCGCAGAAGCAAGTTGACCGTGGTGGCCGAAAAAATGGAATTTCTCGATGGACGTGGGGATGGTGATAATGCAGGTGGAAGGTCTTCTGGATCGCAGGCCGGTGATCGTTATGCTGCAGCGGAAGACCAGAGTAACAATCAGCAGCAGTACTCCGGTAACGCACCTCCGGAAGATGAAATTCCGTTTTAGTCGATCAGGACAAAGGCGTTTATAGTTGTTTGGAATGAAACACACGTATGATTCCTTGCAAGAGATGAGTAGGAGAACATGGGAAAACGACAGAAGAGGAACTTGATCTCGTCGACAGGAGGCGTCGAGCTGATGCTGACCGAGACGGTACCCAACCTGGGTGAACCGGGTGACATTGTAAAAGTGAAAGCTGGATACGCACGTAATTATCTGTTGCCCCATGGTTTAGGGACCGCTCCCAGTGACCAGATGCTTCGCCAACTTGAAAAGCACAAAGTAAAACTTACAGAGATTGCAGATCAGAAAGCAGCAGACTTGCAAAAGCTGGGTGAATCACTTGGACGGCAGAGTGTCAGCATTGAGGCCAATGCTAATAATGAGGGCCATCTTTACGGGTCTGTGACGCAGGTGGAAATCGCCAGCGCTCTAAGCGATGCGGGATTTTCTATCGCACCAGAACAGATACGTCTGGAAGGTCCTTTGAAGGAACTGGGGCTTTATACCATCCAGGTACACCTGGATGGGGATGTGGGGACAGAAGTCAAGGTTTGGGTTGTTCCGAGTTCAGAGGGCGAAGGGGCATAAACGTTCAGCTCGGGTTTATGCATGTCCATGTCCTGTCGGATGACGTACCGAATGTGGCCGACCCTGATCGCGATTTAGAGGGGTATCGTCGGTCCTTCCGTTGTGCTGCCTAACAAGCGGACAGAATCTATTCTGTAATCAAACCCGAATCGTGGAGGTTACCAGGGATGGCCACGGAGCCAAAAACGAGGATACCTGCCGCCGATACAGAGCTTTTTAATCGACTGCCACCACAAAGTATTCAATCGGAAATGGGTGTCCTGGGAAGCGTTCTGCTGGATAGTCAAGTTCTTGACGAAGTCATCCCGATCTTGCGCCCCGATGCGTTCTATCGTGATGCACATCGTAAAATCTATCGTACGGTTTTACAGATGTATGATCAGGGAACGGCTGGGATTGATACCGTCACCGTCGCTGAGCAACTGCGTTCTGAATCTTTGCTCGAAGGAGTGGGGGGACCCAGTTATCTTGGTGAATTAATCGATACAGTACCCCATGCTGCCAATGCAAAATTCTATGCAAGAATCGTGCATGAAAAGTTTGTTCTGCGAGAGCTGATCCGATGTTCCACAGAAATCCTTCGCGATGCATACGATGAGCAGAACGATCCTCAAGAGCTACTGGCTGCTGCTGAACGACGAGTTTTCCGAATTATGGAAGATCGTGAAAGTTCTGAAAATGTACAAATTGCCGACATTCTTCATGCTGCATTTGATCGTATTCAGGAACGCATGGAACGTGGGCAGGGTATGATCAGCGGTCTGGCGACTGGATATATTGAGCTGGATCACTTGACCAGTGGGCTGCAGGAATCCGAATTAATCATTCTGGCGGCTCGTCCCAGTATGGGGAAAACAGCATTGGCCGTTAACATTGCTGATCACGTGGCGCTGGAAGAAAATGCGGGGGTGTTAATTGTTAGCCTCGAGCAGTCGAGTCTCGAATTGGCTGAGCGTTTGCTTTGTGCGCGAGCAGAAGTAGATGGTCATAAACTGCGAAATGGATACACTTCACGCGAAGACCGTCGAAAACTCGTAGATGTTTCTGGTGTTCTAAGTCAGGCTCCTTTGTTTATCGATGATACTCCAGGGCGGGATATCATGCAGCTGGCTGCAATCTCACGTCGTTTGAAACGACGTCACGATATTCGTTTGATTATTGTTGATTATCTTCAGTTGATTGAGCCAGATAATAAGCGTGATCCCAGACAGGAGCAGATTGCGACGGTTACCCGCCGATTGAAACACATTGCTCGTGAATTATCTGTTCCGGTGATTGTACTTGCGCAGCTCAATCGTGCTGTGGAAATGCGTGAGGGCCATCGACCAAGATTAGCGGATTTGCGTGAAAGTGGTGCGATCGAGCAGGATGCGGATTTGGTAATGTTTCTTCACCGCCCCGAAGTATACGATGCCCAGGACAGTCCCGGATTGGCAGAATTAATTATTGCTAAGCAAAGGAATGGACCGACCGGTACCGTACGGTTAACATTCCGACAGAATCTTATGAGATTTGAAGATTACAGCGGCGAGATGGATACGGATAATTGGGTTCCCGTGGCATCCCAGGAGGATAGCGAACGGGAAGCACCATTTTAGAGTATGGGCAATATGGGTAAAAATCTGCTCTCGTTATGCTGGATTGGTGGATCATGTTATGCACAACACTAGGCTATTGACGTCAAAGGTGTGATATTTTCCGGTTTTTGAGCTCAAATATCCCGGTTACCAGAGGATAGAGGAGCCAGTTACATAAAATGAAAAACCTGGAAAAATCCCGGCAGCTAAATCTTTACGTGTAAGTAACTTTGGCGCATAATGTCGGTAGTGGAAGACTTTTGGAATGAGCCGTGCGTTATCGGACCTCGGTACGTTTTGGTTTCGCCGGATTGTCTGCCCGAGAGTTGTAACAAGAATACAGTTCAGGTTTGATTGTGAGAAGGTGTTAGCCTATCGGGCAAAGCACCCCAGAGATAACACACCACCCCCCGAAACACCCACCGCCGGTTCCTTGTCGCAAGACTGGTACCGAAGGCCTCTCCACCCGGAGATTATGCATCCATGAGCTCTGCTGACGCGCTTATTGAAAAGTCGATTACAGAACGAGATTCCGTGACGGTTCGGTTTGCCGGTGATTCCGGAGACGGAATGCAGTTGATAGGAACCCAGTTTACGAATGTTGCAGCCATCTTCGGAAACGACATTAGCACGTTACCGGACTTTCCGGCGGAAATCCGGGCGCCAGCTGGAACATTAGCGGGAGTGAGCGGTTATCAGATTCAGTTTTCCAGCCAGGAAATTTTCACTCCGGGTGACGCGGTTGATGCCCTGGTAGCGATGAATCCTGCGGCGCTCAAGGCAAACTTGTCTGGTCTGAAGAAGGGCGGTCTGCTGCTGGTTAACGAAGACGCGTTTGCTAAGGGGGATTTGGCTAAAGCGACTTACGATAAGAATCCTCTGGAAACGGGAGAATTGTCTAGCTACCAGCTGATACGTATTCCGATGACCCGTTTGAATCGGAATGCAGTTGAAGATGTCGGGATTTCTCTGAGAGAACAGGATCGGTGTAAGAATTTCTTTGCACTGGGAATTGTTTTCTGGCTCTATAATCGATCCCTTGAACCCACGATCAACTGGGTTTCTGAGAAATTTGCGAAACTTCCGAAAGTGGTTGATGCCAACATTTCGAGCTTGAAAGCAGGATACCATTTTGGCGAAACAACGGAGCTAATTACCGCTAATTATCGTGTACCCAAAGCGGTGCTTAAGGCAGGAAAATATCGGAAAATAACGGGGAATGAAGCGACGGCACTGGGAATGGTTGCCACGGCTGTTCTAGCAGACAAAGATCTGCTTTATGCGACTTACCCGATTACTCCAGCCAGTGATATTCTTCACGAGTTGGCGAGGTTAAAGAATTTTCGAGTGCGGACATTTCAGGCCGAGGACGAGATTGCGGCGGTCTCTGCGGCTATTGGTGGATCTTTTGGTGGTGTGCTGTCGGTAACGGGAACCAGTGGTCCCGGTGTTGCCCTCAAAGCCGAAGCGATTGGACTTGCGGTAATGACAGAATTACCGCTGGTTGTGATTGATGTTCAGCGAGGGGGACCCAGCACGGGATTGCCAACAAAGACAGAACAGTCGGACCTTTTTCAGGTACTCTATGGACGCAATGGTGAATGTCCAGTAGCCGTGCTTGCACCAGCGACACCAGGTGAGTGTTTTTACATGATTCAAGAGGCGTTTCGGCTTGCTGTCGAATATATGACTCCTGTCTTCTTCATGTCCGATGGTTACCTGGCCAATGGTGCCGAACCCTGGCTTATTCCGGAGATGAAGGATTTGCCGCAATTGAAAATTCAGCATCCTGGTCCGGTATCCAATGGGGACTCAACTGACTTTGAACCGTACCAGAGAAATGATCAACTGAGACGTCCCTGGGCCATTCCGGGAACCGCCGGACTGGAACATAGAATAGGTGGTCTTGAGAAACAGGACATAACCGGGAATGTAAGTTATGACCCGGAAAATCATCACCAGATGTGTGAAATACGAGCTGCAAAGATTGCGGGAATTGCTAACAATATTCCTGATCTTGAAGTAGAGGGACCGGAAGAAGGAGACATCCTCTTATTGGGATGGGGTGGAACATACGGTGCGATTGCGAGTGCTGCAAGATCCTTACGCGAGAGCGGCAAGAAGGTATCGCATGCCCATTTGCGCTATCTGAATCCAATGCCTAAGAATACCCAGTCTGTGTTAGGTCGCTTTCGAACGGTGTTAATACCTGAACTTAATCTTGGACAGCTGTGTAAGCTGATCCGCAGCGAATTTCTGGTTGATCCGATTGGATTCAACAAGGTCAAGGGACAGCCGTTTCTTGTGAGTGAAATCGTGGAAAAAGTGAATGAAATACTAGAGTCCTAATCAGAGCGTTTTGGAGTCGATTTTCTACTATGACCACTACAACAGCCTTACCGGTACTGAAACCTAAAGATTTTGCGAGTGACCAAGACATTCGCTGGTGTCCGCGTTGCGGGGATTATTCAATCCTGGCGCAGATGAAGAAAGTACTTCCCACACTCGAAACCCCACGCGAAAACTTTGTGTTTATTTCGGGTATCGGTTGTGCTGCAAGATTTCCCTATTATGTAGATGTATACGGGATGCACAGCATACATGGACGTGCACCGGCGTTTGCTACAGGACTCAAGGTCAGTCGACCTGAACTTTCTGTTTGGGTCATCAGCGGGGATGGTGATGCGCTTTCGATAGGAGGCAATCATCTTATCCATGCGATAAGACGTAATGTGGATATTAATATTATCCTTTTCAATAACCAGATATACGGACTTACCAAAGGACAGTATTCACCCACGTCACCTGTCGGAAAACTTACTAAATCGACGCCGATGGGGTCTGTGGATACTCCTCTTAAGCCCTTGTCTCTTGCGATCAGTGCAGAAGCCACATTCGTGGCACGATCGATCGACGTGAATATAAAACACCTGGAAGAGACGTTGACGCGTGCTGCTAAACATCGCGGTACGAGTTTCGTTGAAGTGTACCAGGACTGTAATGTGTTTAATCATAAAGCATTTGACTATGCGACGGACAAAACAACAAAAGATGATACGACGCTGTCACTGGAACATGGAAAGCCGATGATTTTTGGTAAAGACAGGGACCGGGGAATTCGGCTTCAAGGGTTGACTCCGGAGATTGTATCTCTTGGAAAAGGTATCTCCGAAGATGATCTGCTTTTCCACGATGAGCATGTGGAAGATCCCAGTCTTGCGTTTCTGCTTTCGCGAATGACTCACCCGGAGTATCCAGAACCCATTGGTGTATTTCGAGAAATTGAAAAACCCGTATATGAAGATGCGGTTGATGCTCAACTTGCTCTTTCCGTAGAGAATAAAGGGGCAGGGGATCTGGATTCCCTGCTGAATTCAGGAGATACCTGGGTCGTTCAATAAAGTTGGGATCTATCGAAACTAAATTGAATAGTCGACAAGCGGCATAGGGGGCACGTCTTCTTCTGACAGGTTGGGGCAGTAAGGACAAACCCTCGCTTCAGCAACGGAAGATCGTTTGACGGTGTGTTGAGTATGTCAGTGGTACATCTTGCAGAGGTGGCCTGTTTCGTGGATACGAGGTATCTGCCATGTTTTCGATTCTGGGTGGTCGAGGGAACGTAAACGGGGCGTCAACACGAAGAAACGTGATTCGGGTTGGTGCCTTATCGTCGCTTGGTCTTGGTTTGCCCGATTTCTTGAAGGCACAAAAGGCAGGCAAGCCTGGTTCGGTAGGCTCTGGCCGTACATTTGGGCAGGCTAAGCATTGTATCCTGTTGTACATGTGGGGTGGTCCCCCTCATCAGGATACCGTCGACTTGAAGCCCGAGGCGCCACTGGAAGTACGAGGTGAATTTTCCCCGATACCGACCACCATTCCGGGTATAGAAATCAGCGACCATCTGCCTTTGCTTGCAGGCCAGGCAGACAAATTTACCATTCTGCGATCGCTCACACACAATAATTCTGATCATATTTCACAGTGTCACGATATGCTTACGGGTAATGCGTATCCGGGAACGTCGAGTATTGTGACCGCACGTCCAACGGACCATCCTCATATCGGGGCCGTCCTTGGCGCACTGAAACCGCAAAGTAATCAATTACCTGCCTATGTACAGGTGCCCTGTATTCTTAGAAGTAATTCAGGCAAAGTCATTCCCGGGCAGCATGGAGGTTTTCTGGGGCGGAGATACGACCCATTCCTGGTTGAGGCGGTTCCTAACAAACTGTCTTTGAATGATCCCGAGTTTCAGGGGTTTACGCCAGACAATCTTCAGTTGCGATTCGGCGTCAGCTACGACAGGATGCAAACTAGGAAATCGTTACTGGAGTCGTTAAACCAGTCGGAGTCTCGTTCACTGAAATCGGACACTGTCCAAGGCTTTGAGAGTTACTATCAACGTGCTTATGGTATGGTGCGTTCTCCTCAAGTACGGGAGGCGTTTGATTTATCCAAGGAATCTTCTGTGACTCGTGATCGATACGGGAGACATACGTTTGGTCAGGGTGTTCTGTTAGCTCGTCGATTAATTGAAGCTGGTGTTCCTCTTACTACTGTCTATTGGCGTAATGGTCCGGTACGTACGGATATTGGCTGGGATAATCACATTAACAATTTCCCCAACCTGAAGAATTGGCAGATGCCGCCCGTGGACCGAGCACTGGCAACACTTCTGGAAGATTTGGCTCAAAGAGGTCTGTTGGATGAAACACTTGTCGTTTGTATGGGCGAGTTTGGACGAAGTCCAAAGATCAATGAAAATGGTGGGCGTGATCACTGGCCTTACGTGTTTTCAACCATTCTTGCGGGCGGAGGGATTCGTGGTGGAGAAGTGTTTGGTTCTTCCGATTCGCAGGCAGCGTATCCTCGAAATAACCCTGTGACGCCACTGGACCTGGGTGC
>CAXEIY010000028.1:0-4550 GCA_963996245.1 uncultured Planctomycetia bacterium
CAGCACTTTCCATTCTGCCATGAGGTCCTCACTGTAGCGTCAGGAAACACGATATTTTGCAACCGCCTCTTCATTGATCGTAACACCCAGTCCAGGTTGTTGCGGTACCGAAACAAAACCGTCTTCAAGTGTAAATGTCTCGTTGGTCAGTTCCTGAAGTAACGCAGAATCTTCCACGCAATATTCGAGCAAAAATGCATCGGGAACAGCTGCGAGAAAGTGAAGGGAAGCAGCAATATTAATTCTTGTTTTGTAACTGTGATTCACGACTTTTCGGTGACGGTCTCTTGCCAGGCTTGCAATCTTCATGGTCTCCGTTATTCCAACGCGTGCGGGATCAATTTGTACGACATCGATCCCTCCATCATCCATCAATCTCAAAAATTCATCACGGGTGGCCTCTCCTTCTCCAGCCGCAATTGGCGTTTCAGAAGTACTACAGAGCCGACGGTATCCATCAATGTCATCCTGGTGTAACGGCTCTTCGAGCCATGTAATGGAGGCGTCACGAAATTGTCGTTCCCGACGCATGGCGGTACGCGCATCCCATGTGCAGCCCGCATCGATCATGAGCAGCGCATCGTCACCCACTCCGCGCCGTGCGGATTCGACCAATGCAATGTCTGTTTGTTCATCCTGACCAAGAGGCTCCCAGCCGAACTTAACAGCCGTGAACCCTTCATCCACCCATCTCTTACCGATGGCTTCGGTTTCCTGTGGAGTCCAGCCAAAAAGAATACTGGCATAGGCACGAACTTTTGTGTGAAATCCTCCACCCAACAACTTGTACACGGGTTGATTGAGTGCCTTCCCTTTAATGTCCCAGAGGGCCAGATCGATACCAGCCATGGTATGGATAACCGCAGCGTGTCGTCCTATGAAAATAGTAGCTTGATACATGCGATGCCACAGCACTTCGGTTTCAAGCGGGTCAGCACCGATCAGTACTTCCCGTAGTCCGCGCACGAGGGTGTGGCTGACAGGGGCATTAATAATGGCTTGAGCTACTTGGGGAGAACTGTCGACTTCCCCGATTCCTTCAATTCCTGAGTCGGTTTTAATGCGCACCAGTAACGTGTCTTGAGCACCTGAACTTCGCTCCACTATTTCCGGAAGACGTAGTTCGATGGCTTCAATGTCAGTTATTTTCATACGATTTCTCGAAAACAGAGTTATGTCTAACAATGGGGAGTAAATGGTTTACAGACGGCATAGTACGTAGTGTTAACGCGAATCGAAAGATCATTTGCAAGTTGTTTTCACGGGGAGGTATCATTCCAAGTGGCTTATATTGATTGGTACCAGAGAACATCGACTTGTCGGTATATTTCGTACAGGCTACGAAATCATGCAAGAAGGATGTGCGATTACTGTCAATGCAAGGCATGACGCAGTCTGAAAAGTGTGTGAATGGTAGAATAGAGCGATTGATGTCTACCGGTGAGAGCGCTTTTTAATGAGAGCGGATAAACGGGAGTTGATGGTTTTTGTGTTGTTGGCGTTCCAGACATTGAAAACGGGATATTGCCGTCAGGATTCGGAATTGTTTGTAATGAGTATCTGATGTTCAATGTTAGGAAAGACTGCAAATAAGTTAAGAAGTCGTCCCATTCATAGATCATTCCATTTGCCAGAAGTGTCTTGACCAGGAGGTACCCATGAGTAGGCGCGTCGTTTATTTCTGTGGAGAGTTTGTACCTGAATCAGAAGCACGTGTTTCTATTTTCGATTCATCTTTAATGTTTGGCGACATGGCATTCGAAATGACACGTACTTTTGGTCACAAACCGTTTCGATTGAGAGGACATCTGGAGCGACTGTATGCTTCCCTGCGGCTTCTGGAAATTGATTGTGAGATGACTATTGATGAAATGGAAACGCTGACATTGGAAACCTTGGATAAAAATAAGCCAACGGAAACAGACGATGTGGATTGGCAGATCATGCATGACGTTTCCAGGGGTCCATTACCAGTCTATCGGTCGGTTTTCCCGGATGGAATCCGCCCAACCGTGTCGATTAACTGTTGGCCTCTGATTTCCCATATGGGAAACTTTTCAAGTCTCTACCAGTCGGGCGTACATCTGGTACATGTTTCCCAGCAAGCCTTGCCAGCGCATCTGGTTGATCCAAAAGCCAAGACGAGAAGCCGTTTGCATTATCAAATGGCAGTGTTACAGGCGGGGCGAAGTACTGTGCCAGATACGGAGTCAAAGGCGACTGCTTGGCCGGTGTTGATCGATCCGGATGGATTTCTAGCGGAAGGTCCGGGATGGAATATTTTTCTGGTAAAAGAGGGGGAAGTTCTGACGCCAGAACCGCGAAATATTTTGCGTGGCGTGACACGTGGAGCAACGATTGAATTGGCGCGTGGACAGGGTTTTCAGGTCAGAGAAGCCAACCTGGGGCGCTATGAATTGCTGGAGGCTGATGAGGTGTTTTGCACGTCTACTACCTACTGTATGGTGCATGCAGCGACATATGAAGGACAACCGATTGGAGATGGGAAGCCAGGACCTGTGTTTACCAGATTGTTAGGTGCTTGGAAGGATGCGGTGGGAATTGATTTTGTTCAGCAGGCAGAGGGTTATCACGAACGTCTCCTGGATTGGGAAAGGGGTCAGGGGTGAGTGGTATGTCGCGGTTGAGTGATATCGCCCGATAATACGCCTTGTCATGGTTTCGTTAAGGAGTTGAGCGGAGGATATCTGGTGAGGGAGATTTCGATGGCGGAAGTGCGTCAAATGATTGTTCGCTATTCCAGAGAATAGCAGTTGACGATGTTTTGTTTTGGTCCGAGCGACTTATGGAAGAGTGGGGTTGAAATGATCAGCCATCAAGTAGAGAGCTCCTAATTCGAGTTGGATATCAAGAGAACGAAATAGAGGATTACCGCTTGCTGGATATCACGATAAGCACGATGATGAATCCATGAATTTCGTTTCGAAAGGGCACACCAGAATTGCTTTGGCCAGTATGGTCATACTGGGACTGGTATTGCGCACTACGGGGTTGTCGCAGCGTTCGATGACGCACTACGATGAGTTCTATTATGCTCACAGTGGCTTGTGGGTGATTCTGGATGATTCGGATCGTGTGTTTTCTCAAGAAACATCTGAAAATGCTGACTCCTCTAAGGATAGAATGATTTCAGGTGTACACCCGATGCTTCCTTTTCACTCACCGTTACTTTATCCCACTTTAATTGGTGTTGTGTACTGGATGTTGGGAGGAATTTGGTATTCAGGAGGTGCTGTTGTCAGTGCCATTGCAGGAACGGCCTCCATCTTTGTCATCTATGTTCTGGGATGCCGTGTAACTGGAAAACCATTGGCGTTGATTGCTGCCGGCTGCCTTGCGTTGAGTGATTTTCATATTGCATATAGTCGTATGTGGTTGACAGATGCAACCTTCACGCTGTTGTTTCTGGCATCCATTACGGCATTGATACGCGGGCTTGAAAAACAGACCGTTGCGAATGCCGTTTTCTTTGGGGCGATGTGTGGTTTGGCGTGGAATACCAAATACAACGGGTGGATGCCATTGGCTGTGGGGATTACCACGGTATTGCTAGATGTCACGATCAAGTGTTGCATGGCGTGGAGCAGAGGGAGTGCTGCCCTGGCAGGTAGTCTGAGAACATATAACCTACAGAGGCATGTTATCTGGTTAATCATAGCAACCGTTGTCGCGGTCGGATTATTTATGCCCTGGTACTGGTATGTTGAAAGTCATTTTCCAGGTGGATATGCGAGTGTGTCGGGGCACCATCGGTCATTCAGTACGTTTGCAATACAAGTCGGCGATGAAGGACAGTCAAGCCTTACTGTGTCTGAACTTGTCAGGCGATGGTGTCATACGGCAAATCAGCTTCTTATGGGAATGCCGGCTTTTCGACACTGGGGATGGACGCTCTCTTTGGCTATTATCGGGGCGTTTTGCTTCGGTGGATGCTGGATAAAGGAGTCTCAGGCACGGAGCGTGGTTGCTTGTCTGGTGAGACTGGAAAACAGAGATCAGCTAGGGAAGGGACTGCAGAAGGTCCAATGGCCAGCCCTGGGATGGAAACTGTTGTCCGGTTTCTGTCTGTTGGTAAGTACGGCGCGATTAGGGGGCGAAGGAACGTTTCTGATATTAGCGATTGTTAGTGCGTTGTACCTATTGCTGAAAGGTAGTCTTTGTGATCGCATTCTGGTTGTATGGCTGGGGAGTTTTGTCATAGCAGTTCCTTTTTATCACGCTTATCCCAGATTACTGCTTCCAGCGGTGCCAGCGGCTATCCTGATTGTTTTACGGTGTTTCCAGATCTGGATTGGCTCTTTTATAGTCAGTTGTGTTTCATCAGGAGATAAGGATGTCCATGCAGATAAGACCTCTGGCAGTATGTCGTATGATTTTACTTTGATTCAACAGGGAACCCCGATGGTTCTTTTGGTTGGTGTTCTCCTGGTAAGCCTTTTTGCAGGCCGATGGGACTGGCAGGAGCTGAGAGGAGTGTGGAATTCCTGGACACCACGTCGATCGTATCGGGAGTTTTCTGAGGCTATTCG
>CAXEIY010000029.1:0-25712 GCA_963996245.1 uncultured Planctomycetia bacterium
GAAAAGGCTCCTGATTTTACACGTTCCGAAGGACTGATTGCGACCATTGCCCAGGATGATCATTCCGGTGAGGTGTTAATGCTAGCTTACATGAACCAGGAATCCTATGAGGAGACCCTCACAACCGGACGCGCCTGCTATTACAGTCGGAGTCGTAAGAAACTTTGGAGAAAAGGCGAAGAAAGTGGAAATATCCAGGAAGTAAAATCCATTCATATTGATTGCGACCGCGACGCTATCCTGCTCAAGGTGCGCCAAATCGGGGGTGCTGCCTGCCATGAAGGATACCAAAGCTGCTTCTTTCGACGCGTCACAGAACAAGGACTTGAGATCGATCAGAAACGTATTTTTGATCCACAACAAGTCTATAAGAAAACTTGATTCTGTCGTACCTAATGCCATCCTGTTCTCGATCATCCTAACCGGTCACCCTCAAGCCACATGTCCACATCTACCCCTCATGTCCAGACTATGAAACAGGCTATGATTCGTACCCCTACTTCCTTTGAAGTCCAGGAGGTCGCGGTTCCACGGATTCAAAACAATCGCGAGTTGTTACTGAAAACAGCCGCCAGTGGCATTTGCTCCGGTGATCTCATGGAATGGTACCTTGAAAAGAAAGTGGGCACGGTGCTAGGTCATGAAGTGGTCGGCTATGCCGTAGAAGTCGGCTCGGAATGCCAGCACATAGCTCCTGGTGACCTGGTTTTTTGTCACCACCACGCCCCTTGTGGTGATTGTCGATTTTGTCGAGCAGAGGATCCGGTTCACTGTCCCCAATGGCGAAGTAGCAAGCTCGACCCAGGTGGAATGTCGGAATACATTCGTGTTCCTGCCGTCAACGCTCAGCAGGACAGTTTTTCCATTTCTGATCTATCACCTGAAGCGGGAGTCTTTATCGAACCACTCGCCTGCTCGGTCAAGGCGATTCAACGTATTCCGGATGGCCCCCGAGATCTGGGCATTGTTGTCGGATGCGGTGTGATGGGACTGTTGAATATCCTGGCTGCCAAAGCATTGGGCACGCAAACAATATGGGCAGTCGACCCCGATTCGACACGGCTATCCATTGCCAGCCGTGTCGGCGCAGATGCTGTTTTCAGTCCAGAAATGATGCTCCAAAGCATACAGACCGACAAACTGGACCCCGCCGACTATGCCATTGTCGGACCTGGCATACCCTCTGTACTTTCTGGCGCAACCAAATACGTTCGCAATGGCGGCACCATTATCCAGTTTACCCCCACACCATTCGGCCAGACGACGGCTCTTGATCTGTCTGAGATGTATCTGAGAGAAATAGCCCTGATTGCCTCCTATTCGTGCGGACCCCGTGAAACAAAAACTGCCTACGAACTACTTCAAACCAACCGCATCGATGTAAGTCCGTTGATCACCCACCGTTTTCAAATTGATGAAATCCAAGCCGCTTATAATCTGGCAAAACAAGGGGGCGCGGTGCTTAAGGTTTTGGTAACTTTTCCTGAAACCTCAAAAGAATAATCCCTGAGTTAGCGGCGGGTTCATGGCCCCTTCCGATAAGCTGATACCTCGTTCTTAAAATCGAGCCTTCCCGCTCTGAACGAAGGTAAAACTATTTCCAACAATTTCATATAGACCTAAATCGCATTACGTCCGATAGAACATCAATACACCGATAAACACAACCGCTAGTCTGCAATAACTGGCCCTTCCACAAAGACATGTCATAATGGATGGCGTAAAATCCGATAATCTGGGCCCTTCCTCAATCCTTCAACGCTACACCCGCATAATCAGTCAGTTCCTTCAACTACACCCTATAATCGGTCAGTTCCTTCGCTTTTCTGTTGTAGGTGGGCTGGGTGTAGTCGTTGACTTCAGCACATACTTGTTACTCAAACGATATGCTGGACTCACTCCGGAAAGCGGGTTCAGCCTATGGGGCCTCCGCCTAATCTATGCCAACATGGCGAGTGTTCTTACTGCCATGGTCCCGGTATTTTTTCTAAATAAGTACTGGAGCCTGGCTGACCGAAAAACCAACCAGCTTGCACGTCAGGGATCCAGCTTTTTCCTTCTCTATTCGTTCAGCTGGGTTCTCAATCAGATATTTACTTCTTTCTTCGTTTTTCGTGTTACCATACTGTCCGAATATTTTGGTAACCACGCTGACGTCGTTGCCAAAACTCTCGCTGTATGCATCATCCTGTTCATCAATTTCACAGGACTCAAATTGTTTGTCTTTCGCAGTACCTAGTGAGCTCCGCCCAACTGTAACGGAGACTTATTACGCAAAGCGGAGTACACAGACCAATCTGACCCTGCAACAAGAGGATTGTTATCACACCTTTTGCTAGCCTGTCATCAAGGTACCACCACATATATTGACAGCCTGGCCTGTCATACAGGCCGCCTCATCGCTGGCAAGATATACTGCCAGTGGTGCAATTTCTTCGGGTTCCAATCGACGCCCGATAGCGGTCAGAGAAGCCGCCTGTTCATCAAAATCGACGTTCTTGCGATTTGCATCATATTCAATTCGCCGGTCGTTCATAAGCGTGTGAACCGGACCCGGACAAATGGAATTAACCGTAATCCCCATCGATGCCACTTCCATGGCTAAAGTTCGCATTAAGCCAACCACCCCATGCTTACTGGCAGCATAGGCTGCTCCATGAAAACTCCCAATTTTACTATTAATTGATGCCACTGTAATAATACGCCCATGCTGTCGATCGATCATCTGTGGCAAAACAGCTTTCGCTAAAAGATAGGGTGCGGTCAGATTGACGGCAAGCGAGAGATCCCAAAAGGCATCGTCAAAGTCAACCACCGGTTTCGGATCAGAACTACTACCAACCCCTGCATTAATAACCAGCACCTCCACCGGACCATACGTCTTTTGCACCTGCTCAATCACCTGACAGGGAACTTTGCGATCTGACATATCCGCAGCAATCGCAAGCGCCTCGGATCCCTCTTCCTGAATGGCCGCCACCACTTCGTCCAATTCTGAATTCGTTCTCGACGTAACAACCACTCTTGCTCCCTCCTGTGCAAAGGCGAGCGCAATAGAACGTCCAATACCCCTTCCAGCACCCGTGACCAATGCTACACGATCTTTCATGCGAGCCATTATTGCTCCTCCCGTTCACAGCGTTTCCATGTCAGCCCAACAGGGAAGGCATCATAGCACATTTTTGTTACGTTTCAGATCTCCTCCACCAGACCTAAACAGGAAGTAAATAGGCGTTGCTATGCACCTCGTATCCCGAATGTTCAAAACACCTACTGCAAACGGCTAACCACCATCAAAAACCAGGATCGACGCACCATGAAAAAAATAGCCGGCACCCTAAACAATTACTAGAATACAATCCGCATCATTATCTCTAAATACCGTGAGAACTCCCCAATGAACAGCCCCTTGCTCAAACGTCGCTCCTTTTTACAAACCCTACCTATATCACTCGGCGGCATGCTGTCTCACGAATCGTATGGAGACAACCGATCCCGTTCGATTCCCGGTGCCAATACCGGTTTATCCAGAACACCATCACTGAAAATTCATACCGTGCTAGGACCGATTGATCCTGCCCAACTGGGCGCAACCCTGATGCACGAACATGCACCCTTGATCGACTGGTCAGAACTCCATGGTACCCAGGCTGCCGACTACCAACCGAGAAAGGCAGAATTCCTCGATACAACCGAACGTCAGCTGACGGCTTTTCACGCAAGCCTGACTCGCGCACAAGGCCCCGGCGCGATTGTTGAGTGTACTCCCATTCGTGTAGGTCGTTACCCCAGACTAATGGTGGAATTAGCCAACCGCGGTCCTGTTCACATCATTGCTTGTACTGGTTTTTGGTGTGAAGCCTTTGCCCCCCAGCACCCATGGGCACTTAGGCTGGCCGCAAAAAAAGATGGGGTGCGACAACTAGCAAAATTATATGTCCAAGAAATAGAAAAAGGCATGGAAGATCCCACTGGGGATTGGGGAGAACGCTTTACAAACATCAAAGTTGGAATTATCAAATGCGCAACCAGCACCCATCTTCAGGCAAGTGAACGGTCCTGCCATCTCGCAGCAGCACGTGCCTGCGTTGAAACCGGTTGTCCAATTACAACACACACAACCAATGGCGGCGGCTTGGAAGAGGCGGAACTATTCCTGAAACAGGGTGTTGCTCCTCACAAAATTATAATCGGACACCAGGGACACATGGACGATCGGATCCAGAAAAACGCCCATGATTATCATCGTCGGATTGCAGAACTCGGGTGTTTTGTTCAGTTCGATCGGATCGGCCACGAAAACTATGAGATTAAGAAAATGACTTCACACATAAAACATTTGATCGACCACGGTTTTGCCAGTCAGGTTCTACTCGGTCACGACCATGTGCCCTTTCTTTACGAGAAGTACGAACAGAAGGACAAGCCGCTCACAGGCTGGCAGGGACAGGACCCCGACTTCACGGTCATTACGAATCAGCTTGTAGCTTCATTACTCGGATCCGGCGTAACCGAAAAACACATCCAACAACTAATGATCGGTAACCCGGCACGTGCTCTTGCTTTTTAGATGACCGTTATACGGCTTAGTCGATCGCTGTTCGTCCTGTCGTAAGCAACATCGGAGCAAGGCCGGGAAAACAATGTTGTTCGATACTGTCGAATCCCGCTGCATGGAAAAGTTCCTGAAACCTCTGTCGGGACGGGTGATAGACATCCCCTTCAATGGCAACCACTATCATGTCATAGAGCACTCTACCCCACCATCCATCCCGATCCGCATCGAGAATCATTGCACAGCCACCGGGCGCAAGAACACGGTGCATTTCATACACACACTCCGACTGATTTGGATAGTGATGAAAACTGTGTACACAGGTTATCATATCCAGACTGTTATCGGGAAAGGGAAGGCGCTGGCTGTCACCTTGAATCCAATAAAACTGGTCACCTGGCAACGACCTTCCCAAAGCATGATCCAGCATGTCCCGCGAGAAGTCGACCCCCCAAAACACACCCTTAAAAGCGTTTTCTTTCAATCGCTGTGCAAAGACACCGGTACCGCAACCTACATCTAGTATTTTCAACGAACGGTTACTGACATCTGAGACACTGAATTCTTCAATCTGAGACAACAAGATACGGTGCGAAGGCGCAAAGAAGATCTTCTGGAGGGGACTTCGATCATACGAACGGCTCCACTTCCTGAATTGTGCTTCGGCTTGCTGCTTCGTGTAAGTCATTTGCCATTCCATGGCACAAGAACACACATTCTTTTGGAACCAAACAGAATGGTCCCGCCGGGCTCTCTTTTTCGCCCTCGTTCTATTCGGTTTTAGCAAAGAGTCCAGCGTGAAGCCACGTGAACACTCCGGTCAACTGAAATCATCATTTCCGTTCCGATTCACTGGAAACCCGGACTCGATCCAGCATCCCATTGACAAATTGAGACGACTGGGCCGTCCCAAATCGTTTTGCTAACTCAACCGCTTCATTAATAACCACTTTAGGTGGGGCGTCACCAAATAACAATTCAAAGCTACCCATACGTAATATATTACGATCTGTGGGAGGCATCCGAGACAGGGACCAATGCTCGGCAAACTGTACCAGACAAGCATCTATCTGGAGTTGTTTGGTACGAACCCCGTTAACCAGATCTCGTGCAAATTGACGAATGGAGTCACTTTTGATTCGCGCACAAAAAAATGCCTCTTCCTGTACAGGATCTCTCTCTCCATTGAGGTCTTCCTGATAAAGAATCTGTAGCGCAACTTCACGTGCACGGCTGCGTCGTGACATGGATCTCCTTCTGTATACTGACAGAAACGATCGACTTTTAACTATTGTTGTCCATAACAGAAATCAGATTCACCACTTCGATCGCTGCCAGTGCCGCTTCCATCCCCTTGTTACCAGATTTTCCACCGGATCTCTGGATCGCCTGCTCCATGGTATCACACGTCAGAACACCATATATAACGGGTATACCCGTTTGAAAGCCTGCCTGATTCAGACCTGCTGCAACCTGTTGATTAATATAGGTGTTATGGGATGTTTCTCCCTTTAAAACACATCCCAAGCAAATTACGGCTGCAAATTGATTTCCTGACGCCAAACGATGGGCAATAAAGGGAATCTCAAAAGATCCAGGAACCCAAACGACTTCTACCCGCTCGTCCTGAACACCATGACGCTTAAGCGTCTCGATAGCACTTTCCAGCAAAGGTTTCGTCACGCGTTCATTAAAGCGTGAGACCACGATAGCAAAACGACCATCGGGAGATCCCAGATTTCCTTGCCATTCTTTGACCATCGAAATTACCACTCAATCGTTATCAACTCACGATTCCACACCACTTCAAACTCTCATTTCAGCCTATCACACACAAGCTTTCTGTGAAGAGCAGGCATTCATAAGACATCCTGAATGTTGCTTCAACTCCAGCCCTCAACATCACTTGAGCCATTCATAATTTTTGGACATTTCCTCAAAACTCTGATACAGATGGCTCCCGCACGCACTTGAAAATTGGAAATCAACTGCTGCCTGGTCGATTACCACTACGCCCATTTTCACTAACCCAACTATTCACGCCTTATAAACGTGGTCTATTGACTGTCGTTTCTTCTTTTCGGGTATGCCCTATTATAACCCATACTCGCAAACTCACCGGCTCCCACTACAGACGTCTCATTTTAATACAGACTCTACCGGTGCGACTCTTGCTCTCTTCGAGTGGTCATCTATCACTATGACTCGCACCACTTGACACTCGGAAGTTACTTATGTCGTTGTCTTCTCTTGATCTTTTTTAAAACGCGGTTTCCATCGACGGATTTATAGGAATCTTTCCTCGCTCTAATGTGTCTGTCTAACCCGTTTCTATTTCCATCTCCTGCTGATTGAGCAATCTTTCATAAAGACTTTCGTAATGATCTACCATGGACCCAAGGCTGAAAAATCTGGCCACACGCTGGTAAGCCGCATTCGACAGTCGGGCACAACGAGCCGGGTCACTCGCAAGTACCACCATCGCATCGGAAAATGCCTTGGGATTTCTAGATGGAACTACTAGCCCACTAACACCATCTTCGACTAATTGGCCGATTCCTTCCACATCGGTAGATACGACAGGTATACCGGCAGCCATAGCTTCAAGAACGACGTTCGGCATTCCCTCCCAATGCGATGCCAGCACAAAAAGATCTGCGGTTTTTAGAAGACAAGGAACATCGTCTCGCCAACCTGTAAAGTGTATCTTTTCGGCAAACGATTTCTGCAATATTCGATCACGTAGTTTCCGCTCTAAAGGACCCTTTCCCACAATCAACAAATGCGATTCTGGAATCCGTACGGACATGGATTCAAATGCCTCTATTAAATCATACAGTCCTTTTTGAAGATCCAGACGTCCCACAAACATCACGACAAACGCATCATCAGGAATACCTAACTCTGCCCGGGATAATGGCAAGGCCTCATCAAATGGTTTCATCTGTACAGCATTCGGAATGACCGATAATTTCGATTCCGGCCAGTGAGCTCGATCACGCATCCACATGGCAACCTCATCGCTAACACAAACTGTGTGATGAGCGTAGCACGATGTTATTCGATCGACCAGCATCGGCCATCGAGCGCGACGTTCTGCAACACGCGCACCGGACACAATGACAGGAACGCCTGCCCACTTTCCGGCCAAACGGCCCGCAATATTCGCATGAAAAAGGAACGATTGTAACAAACACGGACGCCATATCCGGAGTTCCCTGCTTAGCCGTCGAATTACGGTGATGTCCCATCGATTCCTAGCGCAAAGGTTTTTTACAGAAATACCTGACTGTTCCAATTGATCTGCCAAAGGCCCGGAAGATGAAAGGCAAAAGACTTTCGATTGCCATTTGGATGGATCCAGCCCCCGCACAAGATTACACAGGGCGCGTTCTGCTCCACCCGTAGCCAGACCTGTAATGCAGAATGCGATACGCAAAGGCACGGAAACACTCAATATAAACACAGGAAGACTTGTGAAATTACCCACTTTGTGTCTTCAACAGACCACCTGCCTACGGAGACATTCCCTTCTCCGAACCGCCAGAAACGCCTGGCTGAACATAAAACTGGCTAAGATCAAATGAACCTTTCAATTCCGACTCCAGTAACTTAACACGCATTTCCAATTGATGGATCTTACGTTCTAAGGTCGGAATAAGATTGACCTGTGGGGAATAGTCGAGCTTTGGAACAACAGGATAATTTAACTGCCGCTGCAAAGCGGAAAACAGAAACAACGGATCTTTGCCACGGTTGGCCCAGGCAATTTTCCCTTCTTTTTCTCCAAACAGGATCGGCCATTTGGCAGAAACCGCTCCTTCTGTTACACGTCGGCGCTGAATAAGGTGGAATTCGGAATTCAGATATAACCAGTCGCCAAAATCAATATTCGAAATCTTACGAGTCAGTTGACGGATCCACTGTCGCCACTGATCGTCATACACAGGATCCTGCGCAACCCGCTTCAATCCTTCATCATATCCCAATCGATTTCGACTAATTGCCTCGAACTGAAAAACAAACAAGCCCGGTTGAGTGGTTTGTTTCGATTTATATTCAGCCTCTCTTTCGAGAATTAACAACGCAATTGAAAAATCAAAAAAACGTACTCGGTTGTCTTCCGCCCGCGAAATCACATACGCTTGCCAAGGGGTAAAATAATGAGGCAATCGATCCATTGCTGGGGACATCACCCCATGAAGCTTTAGTTCGCTTGTAAGAAACTGAATCGCTAACGGCAATTGGGTCGTTGAAAGAATCTCCTCATGGATTTGCTCAAGAATTTCCTGAGCAGGAAGATCTTCACCGAGACGCTTCCGCAGCGTACGGAAAAAATGCGCCTGTTCAATATACTCTTCTGTTGGCAGTGTCATGCAATCTCAGACCGGATACATCGAGTAGCGTTTTCCATATAAATGATAACGACTTTATAGTTCATTAAACTAATAGAATTCCAATCTCACGGGTTTAACAGGAAACTCACAGTCACATCAATCTCTACCCAAAACAGTGGTGGTGTGGGTTATCGCCATTACAAAACTTATCGTCATTCTGCCATAACTTATTTCCTTTAAATGACTTAAAATAATGGCAACTCGTCAGACTCGTGCCTTGCCCTAGATACAGCACCGTGATTCGAAAACAACACGATACCCACAATTTGCCAAACTGCCACGACAGCATGAGCCATTTACGCCCTCCAGAGACCCCAAACCAGGATAGTTATTTGTTGAGCACCTTTCCTAGCCAAGGTAGCATGATTACAGTATCCACGGGGCTACGACTTACTGAAAACAATCTTCGTGATACCTTCGATTCACTCTGGAAATTACCGCTATGACAATGCCGAAAAAATTCTACTATCCGGCCATGTGGAGTTACTGTGTGGTTATTTTTGCAACAGGATACTATGGTCGCGATTACCAAAAACACTGGGACGAAGACTGGACTAAGTCACTTCCCGCCCACCAGACCGAATACTACATCGATCAGTTACAGGACAATAGTTCAAGTACCCTCAAGAAGATCCATCAATTGATTGTGCAGCCTAAAAGGGTAGCCCAACGGAAACAGGACCATCAAACCGTGCAGCTTTCCGCGTTATATCTTCTTGATAAAGGAGGACAGTTACATACGCTTCCCGAACGTCTTCAGGTACGTTATTGGATACGGCGCATCAATTCTGATTATGAATTCGCAGAGTATACAAAAAGACGCGTCCGGACAGACGGCACACCTATCCAGCACAACAGTCCAGACGACTGGTATCGCAATTTGTGGGAAAAACAGGATTTGACCAACCCGATTGCAGAAAAACAGGCTATGGAGTCCGGTCAGTTTGAAAACGTGCTCAGAGAACGTTGGTCCCTTCAATGGTTTTATGCGGCTGATCGAGCCAAATTCGCACAAATTATTATGGAACATTTTTCCCATGCCGTAGATGTCGTACCTCTGAACGGCGATATCAACCGACAAGCACGGCGTCGACTGGAACTGCTCCATTCCGTTCCCCTTATTTCCTGGTTTGTGGGCTATGAACCACACGCCGCTAACGTCGATCCAGGTGATGTTGGACTCGCCATCGTTCACCAAGCCCGTGCGCTTCGGGAGTGGTGGTCGCAGAATCGAAACCTGACGCAGGATCAGCGTGAAACAAATGCGATAGATCTACTTCTTTCAGGTCCCCTTCCGGAAAACAACAAACGTCGCTATGCGGAGATGCTCCTCAATCGAAACCTCAGCGATTGTACGCCAGAACAATGGAACCGATTTAAAACCGAACACGCTTCCTGGAAACGTCTTGATTGGGTCGTTGATGGTTTCCAACAGGACAACATTTCAATCGGTCCTGATTGGGAGCGATCCGATGTCCAGAAACTTGTAACACTGATCCAATCATCCGGAAAAGAAGTGTTCTCCAACTCATACCGTGCCCGTCAATCTGATAATGCAATCTGGTTGCTTGAACGACTGGCAGAACAACTTCCCGCTCCGGTTGCACATTCCTGGGTTGGATCGTTGATAGGTAGCGCCTGGAGCGAAGAAGACAGTTGGAAAAGGGAAGTCAGACGCTGGGAACAATGGCTGACCGATCAGTCTCAGCTAACACTGCGAGATCCTGAGCAATCACTATGGTAACTTACCGCAAATATAACCATGAACACCTGTTGATTAATGAATAACGCGCGATAACCTCAATCTGAGTTCAAAAGAACCAACGGCTTTTTAGTGAATGGAGATGAAAATGGCTTGGAATGGTTTTGACTTATCCGGACGTACGGCACTTGTAACTGGAGGAAGTAAAGGACTCGGAAAATCAATGGCACGCGGTTTAGCCTTAGCCGGTGCTGACATCTTCATCTGTAGTCGAAATGGCGACCAGCTGCGCGAATCTCTGGACACGATCCTTTCAGGTACACAACAGCGGGGTGAATTCGCCGTAGCGGATATGGCAGATCGAAGCCAAGTAGAATCTCTAGCCCGCACGGCTATCGAAAAAATGGGCTCCATTGATATTCTTATTAATAATGCAGGCACCAACCAGCCTCAGGACCTTGAGTCCATAGAGGATGAGGTATGGGATCGCGTTATGGAAATCAATCTTCATTCGGTAATGGTACTGAGTCGTGCGTTGGTTCCGTCAATGAAAGCCAGGAAATGGGGAAGAATAATCCACATTTCTTCGATCATGGGATTTGTCTCTCATCCTGCACGAGGGCTATACTCCGCAACCAAATCAGCCCTGCTTGGATTTACCCGAGCAACGGCACTGGAACTGGGATCTTACGGTATTACTGTAAACTGTATCGCACCCGGCCCGTTTCTCACCGAACTGCCTAAAAGCGTCTTAAACGAAGAACAACAACAACGATTTGCTGAAAACACAGCACTGGGACGATGGGGAAACCCCGACGAAATGATCGGCCCGACCCTGCTTCTGTCCAGCGATGCCGGATCCTACATCACCGGTACCACCATTGTTGCGGACGGCGGATGGCTGGCACGTTAACCATTCTCAGCGTCTAAAAATCCCCGGTCTCGGAAAGCTACCTTGACTCAAATGTCGGCAACCGTATGCTGTGGCAGCGCTGATCCTCTGCGCAAGTTCCATACACACACCTTTTTGCCACATCCCATCAAATAATTTTTCAAACCGGACAACCGAAACGATTCCGTTAATAACGGTTTGCCGTACTTTCCTTAATTCTTCTCTTTCAAGACTACTGCCCCCATTCAGACTCCATCATTCCGAAAGGTATCTCTGACCGAGCGGCCCCATGATCCACGTTCTTTGTCCAGCCGGGATTCTTTGACATGACGGATCCTCCAAATCGGACACCACTATCTCGATCCAAAATTCCAACATACACACATATTCCAGTCATGCCTGAGGAAGTTGCAAATTGGCTTCAGCCTTCAAATGGAGCATGTGTCGTCGACGGAACAGTTGGTACCGGCGGACATGCACTGCAAATAGTTGATCGAATAGGACCTGAAGGACAACTGATCGGACTGGACCGAGACTCAACCATGCTTGAGATTGCAAAAAAACGACTACACACCAAACCAGCAACCTTTTTCCATGAAAGTTACGTCTCCCTCCGGAGCGTTTTGGATCATATGGAAGTTACGAGTGTGGATGCCGTACTATTGGATCTTGGGTTCTGCACAGACCAGTTACATGAAACAGGAAGAGGTTTCAGTTTCAGTGACACCGGCTCCCTCGACCTCCGATTTAACAGAAAAGAAGGAGAACCCGCTCATCAAATACTCAACCGTTTAAGTAAGGAGCGACTGGCAGACATTTTCTTCAACTACGGGGAAGAGCGATTCGCAAGACGCATCGCAAGACATATAACCCGAATAAGGAAAGAACGAAAAATAGAAAGCGCAAAACAACTGGCTGACCTGGTCTGTCAGAGTGTACCCAGACCCAAAAAAGGATATTCCCGAATTCATCCTGCTACCCGTGTATTCCAGGCACTGAGGATTGCGATTAACTGCGAACTGGAACACTTGAAACGGGCCTTGATTTCATTCCCTGAATGCCTCGTTGACGGGGGCCGTCTTGTCGTGATCAGCTTTCACTCACTGGAAGACCGAATCGTCAAGCAAGCTTTTCGCGATGACCCTAACTGGAAAATCCTTACCAAACGTCCCTTGCGTCCAAGTAACCAAGAAATTTCAGCTAACCCGAAGGCGCGCAGCGCAAAGCTACGGGTCGCTCAAAAACAAGCTTCCAACTGATACGATTTGATTTGAACTTACACTAAATATGAATGAGCTCCTTACCAAGAGGAGAAAACCATGCGAAAAGAAACCAAGTTTGGTCTGTTTATTGTTGTGTTTGTCCTGATCGGTTTCACGGTCATTGTTGTGAGACAGGTAAAAAGGATCTTCCCAACTGAAACTGGCGCACTTCCCGTCTCTGTGAATACAGCTGATAATCTTGAGGCTCCAGATCCGACTGATTTCAGCACTATCACTTCAACAGCTGCAACGCAATCGGAATCGTTAGACGAAATCCCTGTTGGCCCGACAAATAATGCAATATCGGAGGAAGGGTGGGCTACAAGAGAACCGCTTCACAATCCCCCAACAGAGCCACTGGTGCTACCGGAAGAAGAAATTGACACCAATGACATGGCGACAGCTGAGGCGACCACTACCTCCTACGGGAATCAACCTGATACGATGACCATAGACACCCCAGTGGATCCTTACGCACACACCACAGAATTCCCCTCGGCTGTGGATATGAATTCTCCCGTTTCCGATTCCTCAGTGTCCAGTTACTACACGGATACAGCTTCTTCTGAACAACTGGAAACCGCATCTGACATTATTCCGTCACGAGATTCCGTGTCCCTTGAACCCGACATATCCCATTCCTCGACAGAAGAATATGAAAACGTCACACCCGCACAAGCAACGTTTTCTGATCCGATTGATTTCGAACCACAGAATCAGACGACCAATTCGGCCCAGAGGCTCTTTCCTACGGAAGGAAACCGAAGCGTCTACGAAAAAACTGAGTCGTCACAAACTAACATGCAATCGATTCAAACTTCTCGTCAGACCAGCTTAAGTGGACAGGGGCCACTGCAATGGATTATCAAGCCAGGTGACAGCTTCTGGAAAATAGCAGAAAAACATTACGGATCCGGCGTCTATCATCAGGCATTAGCTAAATGGAATGCCTCAATCGTTTCCAGTGAACAGGTCCTAAAACCAGGAACCGTTATCGAAACACCACATAAAAAACGATTACGAAATCGTTTCCCCAAGCTCGTTCCAAGCCAACCAGAACGGGAATCGTCACAGACACAGCCCAAAAGTACGTCAAGAGCGGTCAACCGTCAATATGTCGTCCGGCCAGGAGACACGTTGTTTCAAATCGCAAAGAAAACACTGGGGAAAGGAGGACTGTGGAACACCATCTTCAAGATGAATCGAGATCTTCTCAAGCATCCTGACCGTCTTGCCCCTGGCATGGTCCTAACAGTGCCTCATACAGCCGAGACATCCCCTCCTTTGAATGCAACAGTCGTACCGCGTGAAGCCAGTAACCAAAATCGCTTCTAATTAACACAAACATCACACGTAACCTGTTCCAATCTTGATGTCTGTCAAACGGTTCCGTTTCTTTAATCAGTACAATTGGAACAATCCTTCTTTTCACGGGGTAATCCACTCCGGGAAAAATCAATTCTACGATTGTTGCCGACCGTACCGCCTTGTCGGAATATACCTGTGGATTGAAATATTCACAGGTTAAACAACAGTCCATGACGACAAGTCAAGCTGACGACTTTCGGTTAGTGCTAGTAGAAAAACAGACGCAGAAGTGTTCGGCGCCGCGAAACTGGAAGTAGCCTGACAGGTACACCCTATGAACTAGCCGGGCAGATCCGTTTTGACAATTCCGGGGTAACGAACTGTGCATCTCTCGAGATTTCTGGCAGCCCTACTGATGGCCATTTCCGTCAGCTTTGCTGGTGTGGTTCTGGAAAGGCAGCAGTTAAGACTGCGCAGTCTTATTTCCCGTAGTGAAGATGCCATTGATGAGGCCTCCCATCATCAGCAAAGGTTACTCCTGAAAATCAACCGACTTGCCTCAGCCCCACGTATTCTTGATGAATTAGAAAATCTTTACGCACCACCCGTTCAAGAAACTCGAATTCACCTTAGTCAACACACAATCAAAAATACCGACCACTAACATGATAGTTATTGTCCAATATTTTCTCTTTACAAAATGTTGTCAAATAAAGGGACGATCCTCTAAGGGATTGGCTGATCATACCCAACCTGAACCGAGTGACCAACCATGTCTTACGACCCTGACACCTCCCCTCTTTGGGTATTGAACAAGAACAGGGGAAGGTTTGTTACGGCCCTGATACTCGCTGCTTTAAGTGGTGTCGCTTTTAGATTGGTTCAACTTCAATATCGTGACCTCGAACATTTCCGGTCCTTGGCTGGCCAGCAGCATCACATCACAAAGACCGTACCTGCACGCCCTGGAAACATTTTCGACCGCTCGGGGCGACTTCTGGCTTCCAGCATCCTGGTGAACAGTGTTTATGCCAATCCCGGCAACGTGAACAATCCCACACAGATTGCTGAACAACTTGCAGATGTCTTGTCTCTTGACCCGGATCGACTACGGAAACAATTCCTACAATATTCGGATCGTCAGTTTATCTGGATCAAGCGACGTTTAAGCAACCACGAAACAAAAGCCATACAGGAACTCGAACTCGATCCCAACCAGGTTGGATTTCGAACTGAATTTCAACGTTTTTATCCTCAAGAACGTGCTGCTTCACACTTGATAGGATTTCGTGATATTGATGGAGAAGGACAGGGAGGTATTGAACATTGGTACAATTCCACACTGAAAGGTCAGGACGGACAACGCTATTTTCTGCGCGATGCTCTTGGACAAACCATTTCAGACCCCCAATCCATTGACCAACGTTCTGTGCCCGGCAAAGATGTCATCCTCACCATCGATGCCTTTATTCAAACTTTTGTAGAACGCGCCCTCGATGAACTCGTAATCAAGTGGAAGCCAGCTGGTGCAAGCTGTATTGTACTCAACTCCAACACGGGTGAAGTACTGGCCATGTCCACGCGTCCAAGTTTTGATCCAAACAATATGGATGCAATTGCACAGGATGCCTGGAGGAATCGAGCCATCTCCGATGTATACGAACCAGGCTCCACTTTCAAACCTTTTGTCATGGCACGGGCCTTGGATATTCATGCCGTCTTACCCAACGATACCATCCACTGTGAACAAGGACTCTACAGGATGGGAAGTCGGCTACTGCATGACCACAAACCATTCGGAAATCTGAACCTTATCGATGTCATTGTAAGATCCAGTAACATTGGAATGGCAAAAATAGGAGAAAAACTTGGCAACCAGCGGATGTACCAAGCCGTGTCTGATTTCGGCTTTGGACGCCCAACAGGAATAACACTTCCAGGTGAAAGTCCAGGAATGCTTTTACCCATGAAACAATGGACCTCCTATTCAACCGGCTCCATCCCAATGGGTCATGAAATCGGTGTTACCCCCATCCAGCTTATCATGGCCTATTGTGCAATCGCCAATGGTGGCCAACTACTGAAACCCAAACTCACCCTTACAACCAGCCAACCTCGTCGATGGCTGGGTTCCTCCTCATTATCCACAGGTGTTACTGCCACAAACTTCGTTCCTCGTTCCGCAACACACAAAACCGATCCAACTCAGTCAGACATCTTGGACCACTCACCGGATCGCCCTCTTGCAAAAGAAACGGCTGACTGGCTGATCGATCCCGTTTTGAAAAACGTAGTACATAACAAACAGGGTACCGGACGTCGCGCTCGTCTGGAAGAGTACGATATTTTCGGGAAAAGCGGCACCGCACAAAAACTGAACGCAGCTGGAACCGGTTACTCACACCAGAAACATATTAGTTCTTTCATTGCAGGTGGTCCTGTCCCCCGGCCATCGATTCTCGTGCTGATTGTCGTAGACGAACCACAGGCAAACGGACAACCCTATGGTGGAAAGGTCGCGGCTCCTACCGCCGCCCTAATTCTCCGTCGCACCTTAATTCATTTAAAAGTACCTGCTCGCTCGCCAACGCTATAACAAAAACCACACCCTATCGTCAGGAATGATAGAAACCACGACCCATCAGAAAGACGTCTATCCTAATCGCCACCTTCAGTCCGATGATTGCCACCCGTGTGCTCAACAACTGATCGCGTTATCGATAGTTACGGTTCTGATCTCAACTCTTCTTAGGTGGAGCAGACTCCCTCTATTCTATCAGTAAGGCGATTAATATGATCCCCGTTCTGACCGGCTGGAGTTTAGAGGTCCGCTGCAGAGTGATTGCATGCTTTCACCTGAATAAGGTAGACACTAGGTACCGGGATTACTGGCATCAGCTATCACTCCCACAAGACCACTCGTTGTTCACTGAACGTTCATCACCACCAGCGTAATAGTTCCCGTAAAAAAAGCATGTCACAGCACTCACCTTAACGATCGCAACTGTAGTGTCGGGAGTGTTCTCCGCACTGATCCCTCGATTCCATAGTGTGTTACTGCTGCCAGAACAACGCTGAGGCCGCGATGGCAACACGCCCATCAGATAGTCATCCGGTTGTGTCCGCGGTGAAGGAATCGTATGATGCGCTGCGACAACAGAACCTTCTTCTTCCACCAATGGCTGTGACACCATGACGACTCTTGATCTTCAGATTGACGGAAAGCCGACCACGGTTTCGAAAGGTGCAACCATCTGGGAAGCCGCTCGCAATCTGAATATCAGCATACCCACACTGTGCCACAGCCCGGACATAAATCCAGTCGGCGTGTGTCGGATGTGCGTTGTTGACGTTGGAAAACGTACGCTCGTTTCTTCTTGTACACAACAATGTGAAGAAGGAATGATGGTCGAAACAAACAGTAAGCGAGTGGAACAACACAGAGTCAACCTTACTGCCCTGCTTCTCTCTGACCACCCCACTCCCTGCATACGTCAACAAAACACACATGATTGCGATCTCGAGAATCTGGGGGATGTCTACGGTCTGCTTGATCCTTCGAGTCCAGCGTCTAACGGAAACGGAGACTGCCTATCCCTCGCATCGGTACTGCTTTCAAACCAGAAAGCCCCTTCAGAGAATCGCGACACCTCTTCACCGGTTATTTCTGTTGATCATAACGCCTGCATCCTATGTGACCGTTGTATTCGTGGATGCGATGACATTCAGTCCAACGACGTAATAGGACGAACTGGAAAAGGCTATTTGACACGTATTGGATTTGATCTGAACGACCTTATGGCAGAAAGCAGTTGTGTCTCCTGTGGCGAATGTGCTGCCCGATGTCCCACAGGTGCTTTGACACATAAACCGATAACCTCTCCCGAAGAACAGGAATCCCAGGAATCTGTTGACAGTATCTGTCCTTATTGCGGAGTCGGCTGTGCCATCACATTCCACAAGACAAAACAACAAATAATACTTGCAGAAGGACGCGACAGCCCCGTAAATAAAAAGCGACTGTGCGTGAAAGGACGTTATGGGTGGGACTACAGCTCTCATCCTGACCGACTGACCAGACCTCTGATCAGACGCAAGGAATGCTATCCGAAACACAATAGAGTCACTTCACAGGAGTCTCTGATTCACAATCGGAGTTCACGCTCAGAGCGAAATGCAGCAAGACGATCTTTCAACCGTCAGGCTGCCACTGAGCTTTTTGAGGAATGTTCCTGGGAAAAAGCACTCGATCTGATAGCAGACAGGTTCCTTCAGATCAAGCATCAACAGGGTGGAAATGCCCTGGCTGGATTTGGATCTGCAAAGGGATCCAATGAAGAAGCCTATCTCTTTCAAAAACTAATTCGAACCGCTTTCGGCACTAATAATGTCGATCACTGTACACGATTGTGCCATGCTTCCAGCGTTGCGGCACTTATGGAGACCATTGGCTCAGGGGCTGTAACCAATGTGTTTGGGGACGTTGTCAACGCCGAAGTGGCGTTAGTGACGGGATCCAACACAACGGCTAATCATCCGGTTGCAGCGACCTTTTTCAAAGCGGCAGCCAAAGCGGGAACACAGCTCATTGTCGTCGATCCACACCGCCCGCAACTGGCTGACTATGCTTCCTTTTACGCACCGATTAAACCCGGCACGGACGTCGCATTTTATAATGCGATTATGCAGGTTTTGATCGACCGGAAACTAATAGACCACAACTTCATCGATCAACGAACGGAAAATTTCCATGCGTTGAAAGAGATGGTCTCTCACTATCCCCCGGAAACGGCATCCAAAATATGCGGGATCTCGTCAGAAGAAATCCAAACCATAGCCGAAACCATCGGACATGCCGGTAGCATGATGATTTTCTGGGGTATGGGAATCAGTCAACACTGCCATGGCACCGATAACGCGCGATGCTTGATTTCACTCTGCCTCATGACGGGTAATGTAGGACGCAAAGGAACCGGCCTACACCCCTTACGAGGACAAAATAATGTTCAAGGGGCAAGTGACGCTGGATTAATTCCGATGGTCTATCCGGATTATCAATCCGTTTCAGACCCAGCCGTGCGCAAGAAATTTGAAGAAGCCTGGAAGACCGACCTTTCCCCTGATCCTGGTCTGACCGTCGTTGAAATTATGGAAGCAGCCCTCAAAGGGACGATCAAAGGGATGCATATCATGGGTGAAAATCCATTTCTTTCCGACCCTAACACAAACAAGGTCCGCAAAGCGTTGTCAAATCTTGAATTTCTGGTGGTACAGGATATTTTCCTCACAGAAACTGCTGAATTTGCTGATGTGATTCTTCCAGCAAGTTCCTTTATGGAAAAAGAAGGCACCTACACCAATACAGATCGACGGGTACAGTTGGGACGAAAAGTAATCGACTCACCGGGCGAGGCCCGCTTGGACTGGGAGATCCTGTGCGAGATCGGAACCCGTATGGGATACCCCATGCAATATCGTTGTACTGAAGAAATATTCCAGGAATTCGCAAGCCTGACTTCATCATACAGCCAGCTTACTCATAAATCCCTAGGCCCTCATGGGAAGCTGTGGCCATATCGCAACCTGAAAACGAAAGAGGAATCGTTTTCGGCTGATGCTTCGTTGGAAAGCGACGGAAAACAGATTCTTTTCGAGGATCGATTCCCCACCGTCAGTGGACGCGGCCGTTTTGTTCCATGTGCATTTGCTCCCCCGGAAGAACTACCGGACCTACAATTCCCCTTCGTGCTCACAACCGGAAGATTACTGGAACACTGGCATACCGGAACCATGACCCGTCGCAGTAGAGCGCTGGATACGCTACAACCAGAAGCTTTTGCGACCATGAATGAACAGGACCTGATAAATCGTTCTCTTCGTGGCGGTGACTGGATCATCGTGCGATCCCGACGAGGACAGATCACCCTGAAAGTTTACGGCGATTCTTCCGTCAGTGCTGGAAGCATATTCATTCCTTTTCATTTTTTCGAAGCCCCCGCTAACCTACTGACTCTTGACAAACTCGACCCCTACGGAAAAATCCCCGAGTTCAAGTTTTGCGCCGTACAAATTGAAGCCGTGGACACCGATTCTCCTGTATTGACATGACCACTCTGAAACCTGTCGGATTCTCTGCCCTTTCGTTCCCTAGAATGAGAGATACCTAACCACCCTCACAAAACTCAGATGCGTGCTCAGTCTGGTGATTCCGTAGATCTTGACTGATCATGGCCTGCCTACGGTTATCTAACTCTCATTTGATAAGTCGCGACTTGCACAGCATGAGCGAACCTGATAATCATTGAAATTCTGATATCACCTATCTTCTAAGAACGAGGACATCCCATGTACCGGAAAACCTTGAAACACACCCTTATCTGGGTTTTGTTCTTGCTGGTTTACCAACCTGTATCGGCAGAAAACTGGCCCGGTTGGCGAGGACCTCGTGGAGATGGAACCAGTTCAGAACAAAATCTTCCGAAAAACTGGAGTGCAACAGAAAATGTAGCCTGGAAAATTCCACTTCCCGGAAGTGGGCATGCCTCACCAATTGTCTGGGGAGAACGTGTCTTCATTCTTTCAGCGGTACCAGAAAGCACAGAACGACTGTTAATTTGCCTAGACCGTAACACAGGAAAAACCCTTTGGAAACGGACGGTAATGACGGCACGCCTGGAAAAGATTCACCGCCTGAACAGCTATGCTTCCAGTACGCCTGTCACAGATGGCCATTTCATCTATGTGACTTTTTTCGAAGCAGAAAATCGTGAAGTGGTAGCTCCCAACGTAGGTAGTTCTCGCCTGATATATCCTGGGAGAATGGTCGTCGCCGCATATGATTTCAATGGCTCGCAAAAATGGGTCTCAAAGCCCGGTGAGTTTATCAGTGCCCATGGATTTAGCAGTTCTCCGGTTCTTTACAAGAATCTTGTAATCGTCAATGGCGACCATGACGGCAATTCGTATCTCGTTGCGCTTGACCGGAATAATGGCAACACCGTATGGAAAGTACCTCGTGAAAACCATATCCGAAGTTATTGCACGCCGATCATCCGCGAAATAGATGGTCGAACCCAAATGCTTCTTTCCGGAAGTCTATCCGTTGCCAGCTATGATCCTGGAAACGGATCGCAACACTGGAAAATTGAAGGCCCTACAGAACAATTCGTCGCTTCACTTGTTTACAGCCATGAACTGGTTTTTGTCACAGCTGGGTATCCCGAACACCACATTTTGGCGATTCGACCTGATGGAAGTGGAAATGTAACCAATTCCCATATCCAGTGGCGCAATACACGTGGGGCTTCCTACGTTCCTTCTCCTGTTATTTTGGATGATTATTTTCTCATCGTTTCCGATGCTGGAATAGCCAGTTGTTTCGACGCGAAAACCGGATCTCGTCATTGGATGAAACGCATGGGACGACGTTACAGCGCTTCATTGGTTACAGCAGGAGAATGGGTATATTTTCTTTCTGATTACGGTATTACAACTGTGATCAAACCCGGAAAAACATACGAAGAAATTGCTATCAATGCACTCGAAGAACATTGCTTTGCATCGCCAGCTATTAGTCAAGGACAGCTGTTTGTTCGCGGTGAACAACATCTCTACTGCATCGGCACCCATCAACAGACAAGTGTCGACACATGTGATACGGATGCCCTTGATTAGAATCCCGGACCAACGACATGACCCATTTCAGGAGTACATGGATGTCTGTTTCCCGGACATTGATAATACTATGGATTTCCTTATGCTTCATCCGCACAACTCATGGTGAAGCCAAAACAGAAAATGTCGTTCTCATTACGACGGATGGACTGCGTTGGCAGGAACTGTTTATGGGCGCTGACCAGGGCCTCATGAATAAAGAGCATGGAAAGGTGGATCATGTCGAGTCACTCCGAAAAACCTATTGGCGAGAGAATTCGACATCACGACGTGAAGCCCTGATGCCTTTCTTCTGGAAACACGTACCTGAAAACGGGCAGGTATTCGGCAATCTGGCAAAAGGAAGTCCCGGTCGCGTTACCAACGGTAAATTTTTTTCTTATCCGGGTTACAACGAACTCCTGACCGGAAGTTCCGACCCACGTATTGACAGTAACGACAAGGTTGCAAACCCTAATCTTAATGTACTCGAATGGCTTCATCAGTTTCCAGAGTTCCGCAATAAAGTGGCCGCTTTCTGTTCCTGGGATGTCTTTCCCTACATTCTCAACGCCCCCAGAAGTGGCATTTATACGCACGCTGGTTGGTCCATCATCAAAGACCAACCGCTTACGGAGCAACAATCCCTACTGAACCGACTTACAGAAGAATTACCTCGCCAGTGGCCCGCTTCACAATTTGATGCCCTCACCTACTACACCGCACTGGAACACATTAAACGACACCAACCCAGGGTTCTTTTTATCGCCTTTGACGAGACAGACAACTGGGCACATGACGGCCGATATGACCGCTATCTCGAAGCAGCACATCGAGTGGACCATTACCTGGAAAATCTGTGGTCCCTACTGCAGTCCATACCCCAGTATCGAGGTAAGACTTCTTTCGTGATTACAACTGATCATGGCCGAGGTACTGCTCCAGTTAAGTGGCGCAGCCACGGCAGTACGATCGAAGGTGCGGAATACTTCTGGGTGGCGATTACCGGTCCTGACACCCCTCCACGGGGTGAAAGAACGAACACCCCGGAAATCACTCAGGCACAAGTTGCTGCAACGTTGGCAGATCTGCTGGAGCGTGATTTTCTTTCTGTATCAAAATCGGCTGCCCCTCCTATCGATACTCATTCCCGGTAGCTGCTGTACCTGGAACACCAAAAGCGGCCACCTCTGATCGGCTTTCTTTCACAGCATCTTATCCCAGATCTGGAATATCCCAGGGTTGGCGATATTCTTTAGTCAGCATCTGGTTAGCCTTATCATCACCAGTAAACCGTTCGGTTGCAGGATTAAAATGCAAGACGCTCTCTCTACGAAACGCAATTTCACCTAGATGGACCAGAGCGCAGGAAAGGTGGGCCACATGCTCTGAAGCACGGGTAGGCTTACGGCTACGTACACAGGAAATAAAATTATCCAAGTGAGCAGGTAAGGGCTGGCCAACACGACCCCGCTGCCCCATTCCAGGACCTTTTCTTTCATCCTTTCCGAGGTATACCTGAAAGTAACCGCGCCGAGAAAAAATCATGTATCCTTCGGTTCCATAGAAGGCATTTCCGCTGTCAAAACCATGCTGTCCATAGGGGGTCCATAGTCGATCTTCATAAATCAAAACCTTGTTGTCTGCATATTGATAATTGATAAGCATGTTGTCTGGGAACTCACGATCTCCTCGAAATCCAATTCGGCTGCCATGAGCAGTAATCCGTACAGGATGGGCTGTTACACCCAAACCCCATCTTGCCATATCGACATCATGAATTCCGTCATCACCAAGATCACCATTGCCATATTCACGAAAAGCTCGCCAAGTACGATGAAAACGATTTCGGTTAAACGTTCGTTTTCGTGCAGGCCCTAACCAGCGATCATAATCCACTCCGCGCGGCATTGGTTCATCCGCTTGTGGGCGAAGCTCTTTTTGTCGCTGTACATTCCATGCTTTGCTCATCTTCACTTCACCAAGTATGCCTGACTGTAACACTTCACCGGCAGCCTGCGTTACTTCACTTGATCGCATCTGGGTACCATGCTGAATAATCCGGCCATATTTTTTTGCCGCTTTAATCAGCAATTGTCCTTCTCTGAAAACATGGCTTGCAGGTTTTTCCACATAGACATCCTTTCCTGCCTGTATAGCACGTATCGCTATGGGACAGTGCCAATGATGCGGAGTTGCGATAATAACCGCATCGATCGACTTGTTTTCCACCACGTCCAAGAACTCATGCGTTCCAGTCGGGGTTTTTCCGGTACCATTTTTTACGGTCTCAGCTCCCCGCGCAAGTACCGCTGAGTCGATGTCACAAAGGTGTGTTACTTCCACATCTTCGCGTCCTACAAGATTATTCAAATGAGCATGCCCCATCCCATTAGAACCAATCACTGCCACTTGAACGCGATCCAGGGGTGACTGGAATGCAGAAGCAGACCGGGCCGCTTCTGGTACGGAAACACCCATACACGCGAGACTTGTACTGGACAAGAATTCGCGTCGACTTGGAGATCTCATAGTAAACCTCATGGCACACAGGAATATATAAAACGATGCTTGTGAATCGCATTTCAGCTTACGTGCAAGAAAACAAACTCGCAAGCAAAAGCGGGATTCCTCTGGTATCGGATTACCGCATCATTAGTACCAACCTATCGTCCATTGCTCAGCACAATATAAGATCCGGACTTTAAAATGTCTGTTCTAACAGGAACGCCATCACACCTCATAGAACCTGACTGGGTTGACGCATTTGCAACAACTTTCTTATATTACGCGCGCAGCATTGATCTACTCTAACTTTCTTCGGAGAAGATCCCTCTGAAACTCAGGCCTTTAACCAGGGCTCAGACAAACCGTACTTCCACCTCATCTCAGCGTCAGAGAACACGACCATGCCGCACACAGAAGACTTATTTTTGAGAACAATTACACTTCTGGCAGTCACCCATCCTCACAGAAATCTGTCTATCAGACCCCAGTCAAACGAACCGACGTCACCGAAACAGCCTCCTGTTCCGCCTGATTTTGGCCACAAACTTGGAGCCCTCTTCTCAGACACCCACAGACCTTCTGTCGATTATTGTGAAACACTAGGTACAGCTCTCGAATGCCTGCGCAGACAATCCTATAGTGCGATTCTTCTGAGCGGCGATTTCACATCAAAACAAACCCTTCCATTCCTGAAGGCTATCCGTGCTGGTGGAATTCCAACTCCCGTCATTCTCATTTCCGATAACACCAATGATTCCTTCCAAGAAGAAACTGCTGACCTAGGTGGATATCTATTTGACACGTTTCCCGTGCAGGCTATTCCCCTGGCAAGATTGGTACATCGAGCAATCATTCAATCTGAAATGGAACGTGAAAACGACCGACTGAGAAATCAAATCTCCAACTGGATTTCGACCCAAACTCGACTTGATAAAACTCATGCCCGGACACAGCATCGCGTACTTTCAGCCCTCCAGGACATGCATTCAGACCCCGTGGTTGAGGCTACACAATTTACACCGGCAGCAATCCCGGAATGTTTCCTCCGTGAACCTCTCAATGAACTCGTTACACACTATCAACAGTTACTGCGTCTCTACGTCATCGGATCCGAAGGCTCTTTAAGCAGAGAGGTACTTGAGTGGGCCCGACTAACAGTTGTTTCCGGCATCACGACTCATGACTGCTTTCATCTGCATTTAAGTACCGTTCACGATCTCATGACAAAATTGACGCACCGTTCCACTCAGCTCTGCCGAACACGCGCCGATCTTCTGTTAATAGAAGTCCTGTCATTTCGATCGGCCTGTCTGGAAAATGCCTTCTACCAGCAAAGTCGAAAACAGATGCGTACTAATCAAAATGATCCCCATGACTCTGTTCCCGTATCCAGGCACGAGAAAACATGCATGACCTCGAGACTACCGTAGCGCAA
>CAXEIY010000030.1:0-19883 GCA_963996245.1 uncultured Planctomycetia bacterium
AACAGACAGCCGGTTAAATGCCAGAATGGAATCTTTTGAGCTCGCGTTTCGTATGCAGATGCGCGCCCCTGAAGCATTCGATCTTAGTCAAGAGTCACGCTTGACCCATCGCATGTACGGCGTAGACAACCCAACCACTTCAGTGTTTGCCCGGCAGTGCATCCTCGCACGTAGACTGGTTGAACGTGGCGTTCGATTTGTGCAGCTCTACGACACAACCGGTGGATTTCAACCCTGGGACCAGCATTCCGATCTAAAAGGTGGCCACGAAAAAAATGCGGCCAGAACAGATCAGCCCATAGCAGCGCTACTGAAAGATCTGCGTGCATCCGGTTTACTGGAAGAAACACTGGTCATCTGGGGAGGTGAATTCGGACGAACTCCGACTGCACAGGGCGATGGTCGAGATCACCACCCCTACGGATTCACCATGTGGATGGCAGGAGGTGGAACACAAGGTGGCATGACCTATGGTGCAACCGATGAACTCGGTTGGGATGCCGTGGAAAATCCGGTACATGTCCACGATCTACATGCAACCATTCTGTATCTACTGGGGCTGGACCACAAACAACTGACCTACCATTTTTCTGGTCGAGACTACCGCCTGACTGATGTCTATGGTGAAGTAGTCAAAGCGATCCTGGCCTAGTTCTACTGCTCCTTGACCGACCACTCACGTGTTGCAATAGCCAGAAATATTATTACCCATCCAGTGACTCATTATCGGAACCGGAATACCGTACCGGTTTGGCGTCCCTGTCTACCATCTCATTGCGTTTCCATTGGGAAACTCCCGCTATTTCGCAGGATACGTTTCGTCACTCATGTTGAGTGACTTGATAAGAGGGCTCACCTGATCAACATCTAAACCGGGTCCGTCACGTAGATCGGTAGTAAGGTTACTGGAAACAATGATGCGCTGGCAGTTGTCGTTTGCCTGGATCCCCTTTTCGTAAAGCCCTGAAAAGACATTGCCGGTAATCGTCACATCCTGTGTACCGTTCAGATGAATGCCCGATGCGCGTTCGTCACGTTTATCCTCACCCCCAATATAACTATTTGAAAAATTGTTTCCCGTAACGGTAATGCGTCCACTACCAGATCCTATCACCAGTGCCTTCTGATGAGTGATACTGAATGTGTTTGCAGATACCGCACAGCCCCACGCATCTCGCAAATCAATACCTCCATCATAATTCTGACCAATAATGTTCGCTGTAATAGCAAAACCATAACAATCACGATCCATTACGATACCTGTACCACGACACTGCTCAACCATATTTCCAGTCAAGACCCCTCCCCAACTGTCTTCAACAACAATACCGTGTCGTGTCTGGTCGTCGAAGTTATTCCCCGTCATACATATATTAAAAATATGAATCGCTACGACACCATCACGGTTTTCTTCGAAATGATTACCATTGATCACTGGGTTATGACTGCTGCTGATCATTTTCAGACCGGCTTTTGAATTATACGTAATATTGCAGTCGGTAATCCGAGGATTCTCGTAGCAGTCAGCCAGTTTGATTCCATTACCACCATTGTGGTCGATAAAAAGATTGTGCATGTAAATATCATTAATACCAACGGCTAAAACAGCATCTCCACTTCGTGGGTTACCGCTAATACGTAAGTCCGCAAGCTGTATGCGTCCGATGCGAAGCTGGCGATTCACTCCCTGATCGGATACCTTGCGATCCAACGGTCGCAACACGATTGCAGGAGCCCCCTCTTTATTTCGGTTAATCAGGTGCGTGGCCAATCCGGAACCAACCACTCGAATATTGCTGCGTGTTACTTCGAGGGGTTTAAATATTTCAATCTCTCCAGCCGGAAGACGGATTATTCCTCCCCCATCAGGTAAAGCGTCAATCGCTGCTTGTACACTTGCGTAGCCCGTTAGGTCAGGAGTTGTTGTTTTCTGCTGTCGGATAGACTGACCTGTCAATGACGGCCCTTGCAGCATTCCCAGCGCCATCAAGCCTATTAATACGACACACCCGACACCCACTGTTTGACTACGCGTCATAGTTACTCCCTGGATATAACTGAAAAAAATAAAACTCGTCCATTCCTATTAAGCTCATTGATCGCCGATGACTTCTGCACCATGTTCCGTTTAGCCCGGACAGAATATTCAACAAATCCAGCATGTCAAAAAACATCCGTTCCTACGCAAACAGACCAGACAGCACTCGCCCTCGACATGCAGGAATAGGTCGGCCTTCGAAATTTTCCAGTTCCAGGTCGGAGGGCACCCCCAGCAGATGAAGTAACGTCTGAGCAAGATTCACTGAAGACACAGGATCCGAAGCAGGATAGGCAGCCCAGTGATCCGATCTACCGTAAACACTCCCACCACTCATACCTGCGCCGGCCAGCAGAATCGACTGGCACTGAGCCCAGTGATCACGTCCTGCATTACCGTTGATACGTGGAGTACGACCAAACTCCCCCATCACGGTTACAAGGGTATCTTCCAGCAGTCCACGATCATGAACGTCTTCCAGTAGCGCAGCAAGAGCACGGTCAGTCGGAGGTAGAAGTCTTTTAGGATAGTGATGGTAGATTCGACCGTGTGAATCGAACTCACCTCCTCCTTCACCTGCCGGTTCCGGATCAATCCAGTAGACATTCACAAATGGTATGCCAGCTTCACTCAAGCGTCGTGCCAGTAGTAATCCCTGACCAAACAAGTGTCGGCCGTAGTGATCCCGAACGGAATCCGGCTCCTGATCCAGGTCAAGTGCCTGACGTACACGGGAGGTACCTACGAGACTGTATGCCTGATCATACAGTGCCTCCATCTCCGTAACAGCCTTAGCGGTGGCTTCCGTCTGCTGAAATACGTGATCAAGCTGATCACGCAACGAACGTCGCTCGTCCAGACGCCTTCCGGACACGTCCCTGGGAAGATGGATAGCCGGCAAACTGAACGTGGCAGTTTGACGATCTCCTTTCACTACCAGAGGCGATCGTTTTTTCCCCAGAAAACCGGGTCCCTGGCCAGGCCATGGAGCATAACGAGGTGGACCAATTACCTGAGGCATCTGGACAAACGGTGGAACACCACGACGCCAACCCATCCAATGAGCGCAGATCGACCCCAGGTGCGGATGATCATCCGGACTTGCTGCGACAACATCATTAGGCTGAGCTGGATACGGGGTGCCGGTTCCCATGGTATGCAGGGCAGATGAATGTTCGTTGTGTTCATGCGCTACGGTACGTACGACTTTACATAGATGGGCGAAACGTGAAGACAGTGGCAACAGCTCACTGAAGCCGAGGCCTGGCACAGAAGTAGAGATGGGGCTCAGGGGACCACGAATCTCTTCTGGAGCTTCCGGTTTCATATCCCAGGTATCCAGTTGCGATGGCCCCCCCCACAGGAACACCTGGATACACCGCTGCGCGCGCCCGAAGCCTGATGCCTGTCCGTTAGACCAGGTACCCTGTGCCGCGTGCAAGGCAGACTTAAGGGACATTCCCAAACCACCAGCCTGTAGAAACGTACGGCGCGAGGTTGTCCGCAAGCCAGCTCTCGTACTAGCATTAATCGTGAACATGTTCTTTTCCCATCATGAACATACTCCGAAGTAGGAAGTAATAATAAATCAATGCCTGTACCTAACCAAGCGATTTTCATTCCATCCCTGTCATCTGTTTGTCCTCAAGTTCCTTGTTTGACATCACCACTTATCACCAGACCCTTTCACAATATGCTGAGTTCCGGTATCTGAAATAACCTGGGCATCACACAACCGATCGATATCTAGTTTCAGCAACTGCCTTCCATAACGGTGTCTCTGCGTAACGCATGCTGACTGTCACTGATAGGGCACTTGTCTTTTCACACTTCGATCCTTCTTATTTTCAACACTATTTTCTCTACCGATAATCCAGTGGTAACTCGCCGAAAATGACCAGCGATACCCACACCGTTTTGATTTCATACATTGCACAGGTTTCAATATGGGTTATCATACAGCCAACCTAAAATTACGTTTCTGATTGAAAGGCAGGGTGACAAATGGAATGGGTACAACCCTTTTTTAAGGAAATCTCCCTGAGCGGCGAAGTAACGGCCTATGTCAACACGGACGGGTTAACCGAGACTCGCAAGGAAATGCACAATGACCACGGGAACGCCGAAGACGGCGCTTCAGAATGAACGTACAGATTCTGGGAGCTGCAGCGGGCGGTGGACTCCCTCAATGGAATTGTCGCTGCACCAACTGTGAATCTGTGAGACAAGGAAAAGAAAACGTTCGCGCCCGCAGCCAGTCATCCATCGCCGTTAGTGGAAACGGCACACACTGGTTTTTATTTAACGCATCCGCAGATGTCCGACAGCAACTACTTGGATTCAATCAGCTATGGCCTCCAGAAGGGGAACTGCGTGGCATAGCCATAGCCGGATGTATTGTTACCGATGCTGAAATCGATCACGTGAGTGGACTGCTTCAACTGCGGGAAGGATCTGCCTTCCCGATTTACAGTACTGCGCTGGTCCGGAAATGGCTTACTGAAGACTTACCAATTAACTCGATCCTGTCATCGTTTTCAGCCCGGATATGGAACACGATAGAGATTGACCAGCCCCTCGAACTCACTCTCCCATCAGGTCAACCAAGCGGTCTTTCGATAAAGGCCATCGATGCCGGAACACATGCTCCCCGATATGTTCCATCTCCGACCTCGAAGCATACTGGTTCTGTCATTGGGCTTGAAATTATCGATCTCAATACACAGGGACGTCTTCTGTACGCCCCTGGTGTCGTCACACTTAACACCGCCATGCGTCACGCTGCCGAATCTGCCCACTGTGTAATGATCGACGGAACTTTCTGGTCAAACGAAGAGCTTGTTGAACTGAGACTGTCAACTCGGACCGCTTCTCAAATGGGACACATCCCGGTTGATGGGAAATCCGGAACACTGAAGTGGTTGGCTTCCTTATCTGCACAACATCGTGTGTATATTCACATTAATAATACCAATCCCATGCTTGATGAATCGGGACCACAACACCATACCGTAACCTCAAACGGTATACGTGTAGGTCAGGACGGCGACACCTTCACCCTCTGAAAAGCGTGTCTGTGAGGGAAAATACAGCATGACAACACCTTGGAATGAAACGGCCTTCACAGAACAATTACAACAGGTCGGTACCGATTATTACCATGACAAACATCCCTACCACCAGAAAATGAATGCAGGGGAACTCACGGTAGAACAGATCCAACTCTGGGTCGCCAATCGGTTTTACTACCAAAAAAATCTTCCTGTCAAAGACGCATTGATCTTGTCCCGATGTCCAATACGTGAAATTCGAAAATCCTGGGTTCAACGGATTCTTGACCATGATGGATGGCAGGAAGACCCTGGAGGAATTGAAAAATGGCTTAGACTGGCAGCGGGCGTAGGTCTCGCACGGGAGGATCTGGAAAATGACCGCTACCTGTTGCCCGGTGTTCGCTTCGCGGTTGACGCCTATGTTAATTTTGTAGCGACACGAAGCTGGATAGAGGGAATTGCCTCTTCACTAACCGAATTGTTTGCCCCCAAACTGATGGCGGTACGTCTTCAGGCATTTGAAGAACGATATTCCTGGATTGACCGGGAATCGCTCTCCTATTTTCGCAACCGTTTAACACAGGCACCAAGAGACAGTGATCATGGTTTGTCTGTTGTTCTGAAATACTGCACGACATGTGAACAGCAATTGGCAGCAATTGCGTCCGTACGATTCAAGTGTCAGCTGCTGTGGGCTCAACTCGACGCGCTGTATCATCATGACAATTCTGCTGGGGCAAACCAGCTATGACGTCAAACGCACCATCTCTAAACCACCCTCAGCTGTCGCCACATGCAAGGTATCGCTGGGATTCAATTCGCAGGCAACACCAGCTCGTATTTCCAGAGGGGCTGCTGATCCTCAACGAAACCGGGACTGCGATTTTGAAATTATGTGATGGTCGGCCTTTAGATCAACTCCTGCAAGAACTGCAGGAACAGTTTCACAACAGCGTACGTGAACAGGAAGTAATTACCTTTCTCCGCACATTGGTAACAAAGGGACTGGTGAATGACATCGCACCAAGCTGATGCACCGTTTTGTCTGATTGCCGAAATCACCTACCGATGTCCCCTACAGTGTCCCTACTGTAGCAATCCTCTTCAGTTAAATCGGTTTCGAAATGAACTGGATACAGGCACATGGAAGCGGATTCTTTCCGAAGCGTCTGAAATTGGAATAGTGCAGGTTCATTTCACAGGTGGAGAACCGCTTTTGCGCACGGATGTCGGTGAATTAATTGCTCATGCTAAAAAGTCCGGACTGTATTCGCATCTGATAACCGCAGGTGTGAATACCTCGAAAGAACAACTGGAATCATTGCGACACTCCGGCCTGGATGCCATCCAGATAAGCATTCAAGACACGGTTCCAGACGAAAATGATCGACTTGCTGGATGTCCATCGTTCAGCAAAAAAAAACTAGCGGTTACGAATGCGAAAGAGACGGGTCTGCCGGTGACCCTGAATATTGTTCTCCATCGACACAACCTTGACCGTATTGAAGAAATGATTCAACTAGCACAGGACTGGCAGGTTGATCGACTCGAACTCGCACACACGCAGTATCTCGGCTGGGCTTTCCACAATCGAAACTCCCTGATTCCGTCGCGCACTCAGGTAGAACACGCTCAACAGGTCGTCGACCACTTACGAGAAACGGATTCTTCCGGACTTCAGATTCTCCATGTTTTGCCAGACTACTATCAATCATGGCCCAAACCCTGCTTGCAGGGATGGGGACGCATTTTTATGACCGTTACTCCCGATGGCGTTCTTTTACCGTGCCAAGCAAGTCGTGACATACCTGAGTTAAGCTTTCCTCGTGTGAGCAACAGTTCATTGCACGAAGCGTGGTTCAACTCATCTGTCTTCCGTAAATTTCGAGGGACGGACTGGATGCCCGAACCATGTCGCACTTGTGATCGGCGTCACATTGACTATGGAGGATGTCGCTGCCAGGCCTTTCTCCTGACAGGCGATGTCCATCAGACCGATCCTGTTTGTACGTTTGCTCCCGAACATGAACAGATTCAACACTTAATTCAAGAAGCCGATCAGGCTAACCATGAGTTTCAATATCGCCGTTTCCAGGACTGAAACACGTGTCACTTGAAACAAAAACACTCATTTACAGTGATTTGGAAACACGAACCTTGCATTCTCTACTTTGTCATTCTAATATCCCAATCATTATTATTCGCTGTGCACAGGAGGTGATTCGTGAGATTTACCATCGTTCTCGCAGCTGGACTTCTTACAGGCAGTGGGCTCCTTACCTGTCTCCTCGCCGAAGACTCCAAAAACAGGAAATCAGAAAGCAAGCCGAGTGAATCCTCCAACCTTTTCACGCAACCCCAGGACATCATTCTGGGTGGGGAATATGCGTTAGCCTTTTGTACCCGTTGTCACGGCAAAGACCTGACTGGAAGCAAGGGGCCCAATCTAACTCGGGGGCTCTTTCGACATGGACGGAGTGATGATGCGCTTTTTCGAAATATTGAAAAAGGTATTCGCGGCACAGGAATGCCTGGCCATCGTTTGCCAAGTGAAATGATCTGGCAGATTATCAGCTTCATACGATCCATACCCCAATCAACCGAGGAACCGCTCAAGGGTGACCCTGTCCGTGGCAAACATCTATTCAAGAAACACAATTGTAATTCCTGCCACTGGACCGGTTCCAAAGGAGGACGGCGCGGTTCAGACCTCAGCAAATGGAATGGAAGCCTAGCTTATTTGCGACAGGCCATTATCAACCCGGATGCCATTATCGATCAGCAGTATCAGAACATCGTACTTATCCTTGAAGACGGTACCATTCTGACGGGTATGAGACTTTTTGAGAACAGTTTTTTCATTCTATTGATTGATGATAAGGATCAGCTACATTCCGTTGATAAGTCAGAAATAGATGACTTGCAACGTCCCCGGCAATCACTAATGCCCAGTTATGCAAAACAACTTACTGCCAAAGAACTGGATGACCTGGCGGCATACGTTCTCTCTCTCGCAAAAAAGGAACTGAAATAATGCGACATCTTGCTACCGCCTCTTTGTCAATGATGGTTCTTCTTATCCCCGTAGCAGCTTGGGCACAACCCGATATAAAACACAGCACCATCACATCAGAACGGTTGGTTGATGCAGGAAAAGACCCGTCCAATTGGCTCTTATATTCTGGCCAGTACAACAGCCAGCGATTCAGTCAACTCAAACAGATCCATGACGGCAACGTCGAAGACCTGCGTGTAAAGTGGGTACGACAGTTCCCGATTACCGAATTGTTTGAAACCACACCACTCGTCGTTGATGGTGTCATGTACCTCACCCTTCCTGAGAACATTGTATGGGCACTGGACGCTAAAACAGGCCTTCCTTTCTGGTCGTATGAACACCCCCTTCCTGACCAACTTTCCCTATGTTGTGGTAAGGTCAATCGGGGAGTGGCGATTCTCGGTGATACACTCTACATGGGTACACTGAACGCGGAGTTGGTTGCATTGGATTCCAAAAGTGGGAACGTTCGATGGACCGTCCCTGTAGCCGATGGAACTCAGGGGTTCAGCCTCACTGGAGCACCTCTCATTGTGAAAGACATGGTGATTGTCGGTGTGGGCGGCGGAGAATACGGAATTCGCGGCTTTGTCGACGCTTATGATGCCAACACCGGAAAACGCCGATGGCGACAGCATGTAATCCCCGGACCGGGTGAAAAGGGACACGAAACATGGGAAGGTGACTCCTGGAAAGTCGGTGGTGCGTCGACCTGGATGACCGGATCCTATGATCCAGAACTGGATCTTCTCTACTGGGGTATTGGAAATCCGGGGCCCGACTGGAATGGTGATGTACGTATCGGAGACAATCTGTATTCGGATTGTGTTCTGGCATTTGATACCGACACGGGAACCATTAAATGGCATTTCCAATTTACCCCTCATGACGTTCATGACTGGGATGCCTGTCAGGTCCCCGTTCTCGTAGACTTACCGTACCAAGGGAAAATGCGGAAGTTAATGCTATGGGGCAACCGAAACGCTTTTTACTACGTACTGGATCGTGTGACGGGTGAATTCTTACACGCAACGGCGTTTGCAAAACAGACCTGGGCGGAAAAAATCGACCACACAGGTCGACCAGTCCGGATTCCTGACACTTTTCCAACAAAGGACGGAACCTTAGTCTACCCGGATGTGGGAGGTGCAGCGAACTGGTGGTCACCTACTTACAGTCCAAAAACCGAGCTTTTTTATCTGATGGCCTTTGACGGAGCCGGTACCTATTACCTCGGTGCCGAAGTTGATCACAAACCAGGACTCCCCTTTCTCGGAGGATTTGGCACCACCAATGAATTTGAAGAATTCCCGGATTCCGAGTATGTCAGTGCGGTACGTGCCTTGGACCCCACCACAGGAAATCGGAAATGGGAATACCGTGTGCAGGCAAAATCGACTTCAGGACTTGTCTCCACCGCCGGCAATCTTGTATTTGGAGGGACCGTGAAAGGAAACTTCTTTGCCCTTGATTCAAGAAACGGAACCGAACTATGGCGATTGGATCTCGGGGGGCGAGTTCACGCAGCTCCCATGACCTATATGGTTGACGGAAAACAATATGTAACCATAGCGGTTGGCAGTGCACTGTTCACTCTTGGTTTGTAAACGCAAACTGGACCGATATCGAAATTGGTTCGACCTCAAAAAAGTCCTGGCTACAGTGGCACTGTAGCCGCGTCATATCTGGCACCAACAAAACCAATTTTCTCCAGCCCTGATTCAGCCGAGGTTGCCCGGAAAAAAGACAGCCTCCATTTGAAGGTCATTGATCAACCGTCCGATCCAGTCAAAGGAAAGATATTCTGGCACCCGTAACAGATGCATTGCAAACGCTCTTTCCTACACAGACAAACAGCCCTATCATAAAAATGATCCTGGGTTATCTCAACCAACCGCTCTTTCCCCATGGGCTGTAAAATGGATGTCCTGATGAAACATGATACCAGCGTGAACTGCCCTCTCTGGCTGCAACTAACATTACTGTTCATTCTTGGACTTTTCACCTCGCGTAGCGTTACGGCGCAAACGGAACCGCCCAGTTTTGAACGTGACGTGCAACCTGTTCTCAAACAATATTGTTTTCGTTGTCACGGACCCGATACACAAGAAGGAAATGTCCGTCTTGACGTGCTCGATCCTGATTTGGTTAAGGGAATAGATACCGAACGCTGGCACCAGGCTTTAAACATTATTAATCTGGGAGAGATGCCCCCTGATGGAGAGCCTCAAATTGATGAGGCCAAACTCGAACAACTCACGGGATGGCTCCAATCTGAGCTGACCAAGGCTATCGAGGCTCGGCAAAATTCTCATCGCTCCATAATGCGTCGATTGACGAGTGATGCATACTCGAACACCTTGCAACAGCTGCTTGAAATTGACGTCGATTACGGAAACGTACTGCCCGATGACGGCAAATCAAAATCCGGTTTTTCAAACAACGCGTCTGTCCTGCAGGCTACTCAATTACACTTGGAATATTTTGAAAAAATTGCTAGAGCGGCTGTCGACCAGGCTATTTTTACTGAAAAACCAAAAACCATGCGATACCGGATTCGAATAGCGGACAGCATCGGCCAGAATATCTCCAAGGAAAAATCTGCAGGACGCTTTGGAGGCTATGTATCGCAGCCTATCGACCCAATTCACCTTCATGCTGAAGTCCTGAATCAGATGGGAAATCCCGTCGAAATCAATGTCTCAGCGGAATCCGGGCTTTATGCAAATGTCCTTCACAATTTAGGTATCGGTATGCGAGGATCTCACAAGCACCGATATCAAGTATCCGAAATGGGAATCCTGCTGGACTCCGCGGTGCCACACCAGGAAGTAGCCCCCGGTTCCTGGCACTGTCCCTCTCCCAACCTCAAGATGTTGATCCGGAGAGATTTTCCGGACAAAGGCAATTTTGTCTTCCGTGTAACAGCTGCCCATGTCCCTGGTCGTGTCACTCCTTTACCGCAAAGCTATCCTGCTGATAAAGCACTCACGACCATTACGCCCACCGGTATTCACGCACCGGACAACTCCCTCATAAAGCGTGCAGAGCAGACCGCCACTTTACAGAATACGGTCATTCAGAACGGTTTTCTTGTCCTGACGGAGCCTGAAAACCCTGAGCTTACCGGCATCGCCTCGTTTTCCATACAGACACCGGAAGACCATCTGTATCAGATGGAGGTTGTACACAGCGTTGTGGCAGAAAATCAGAACACAGAGCTGAGTGTCGAATTCTCAGAGCCTTTACTGACACTCCGTCACCCCTTGCAAACTACGTCACCAAAAGATCCTGTTACGCGCAACGTGACCCCCCTGGGCATTATTCCACTGTCCGCCGGAACACACCCCTGTACCATCAAGTGGAAAGGTTCTGCCAAGATTGAAAAGCTACTCCTCGTGCCACTTGCAAAAAACCATCCTGTTCTCAAATCACATATCCAAAGTGTTACGAGAGCCAAAGTGCTACGGGAAGAACAACAAAACGAGTCCCGAAAGCCTACTCTCCAGGTAGCTTTAGGAAATCGCACTGATGATGGCGTCGATTCCCAAACTTTCGATAGCATCAAAAAGATGTCTTCCCCCGTACATGATGATGACGTCTACGAGTTTTACGGACGATTAGAAAATCTACCAGTGCCTCAGGTTGATCTTGGTGAACAAACAACCTTATCCAACATCCTGGTACTGGCTGTCTGGAACGGAGATTTCGTCAAAAACCAGGATGATCCAGGTTCACGTATCCTGATCAATCAAGTGGAATTTGAAGCGCCTTACTTCCCCGAGTGGCCCCCTCGAAGCCACAGCAAGATTTTCTTTGATTCTCCGAACCAGAGTAATCGGGAGGTTTATACACGAGAAATCATTACCCGATTCATGGAAGAGGCATTTCGTCAACCAGTCCCCCCTGAAACCGTTGACCTGTACTATCAGTTCTGGCTGAATATTCGCAATGATTTTCCACAGTACGAACAGGGCATTAAAGAGGTCTTGGTCGCGGTGCTGTGTTCTCCCAAGTTCCTGTACCTTGCAGAAGCGACGTCGGAAGGAAAATCTGACATCCAAAAAGATCTCGAACTGGCATCCCGTTTATCATATTTTCTGTGGAACCATCCCCCCGATGAACGATTATACACGCTGGCCAAACAAGGGAGCCTCCGTGACCACTTGTCCTCCGAAGTTAAAAGGCTGATTGCCGATCCACGCTCCTGGCATTTTGTCCGATCTTTTTGTGATCAATGGCTTAAAGTCTATCGCCATCATGAGATGCAAGTCGACGTAACCGAGCACCCCAGCTTCACCCGTTTTGTGAAAAACGATCTTGCCGAGGAGACCTACCACTTCACACGTCATGTAATGCAGAACAATATGAGTATATTCACTCTCATTGACAGTGACTTCGTGATGATCAATCAGAATCTGGCGGAATTCTATGGTATCCCTGGAGTCCAGGGAACCGATTTTCAAGTGATACCTGTTTCTCCGGAAATGAAGCGGGGTGGCCTAATAACACAAGGATCGTTCCTTAGCGGGCATTCCGATGGCAACCAGGGACATCCCATCAAGCGCGCCGTCTGGTTAATGGAACGTATTCTCGGAGAATCCCCTCCTCCTCCGCCACCGAACGTACCTGATCTGGATCCCAAAGACCCGGTCAATCAACAGTTAAGCATTGCCCAACAGCTGGCTATCCATCGTGACAGCGTATCCTGTCGGAATTGTCATAAAAAACTGGATCCCTACGGCCTTGTCTTCGAAGAGTACAATGGAGCAGGTCTACTGAACCCACCCACGACATCCGCACAGGATACGAAAGTCACACTGCCAACCGGAGTTATCGTAAATGGGGTCGCAGAGATGAAGGACTATATTGTACAATCCAGGAGTAGGGAATTCCGTACTTCACTGGTTAAACATCTATTAACGTATGCCCTTGGTCGGGACATGTCCTTTGCTGATGAAAAGGACATAAAAAATATCGTTGAGACCCTGTCAGCAAAAGGCGACCGTTTTCAGACACTCGTTGAAACGCTTGTTACCAGTCCTCTTTTTCTTCGATAACGGGAATACGACATAACTGATTGCTCTACCGTAGAGTGGCGGCATACCTATCTATTAACCATCCCGTTGGGAGATCCTCCACATGGCTCAGAAATCGTGGCACCTTGATCGTCGCACATTCCTCAGTGGGATTGGAGTAAGCCTAACTCTTCCATACTTGGATGCCATGGCAGAGTCGGTTCAGCGTCAGGGGAACAAAGACATACCCAAACGCTTATGCTGTGTCTATTTCCCCAATGGATGTGGTATCCCTGATCAGCGCCAACATGCCGAAGAGCACCAACAATGGAGCTGGTTTCCAATGGGAAAAGGCTCCAACTATACTTTCACCAATACGCTTTCAGTACTTGAACCGCATCGCGAAAACATCTCTGTACTGGGAGGATTGAGCCACCCTAGAAGCCGTAAACTACTCGGGCACATTGCGGGAGATTCATGGCTCACAGGCGGTGACATTTCGGGCAGTAACTACCAGAATAACATCTCGATTGACCAGGTTGCCGCACGCCAACTCGGACAGGCAACCCGGTACCCTTCATTGATTCTTTCGGTCGATGGTGGCATTGGTTACCAGTCCCGCGTATCGACACTTTCCTTTGATGACGCCGGTAAACCTATACCTGCAGAGCATCGGCACCGTGAGATATTCGAACGCTATTTCTCACCCCAGGGAGAAGGAACCAGTAAAGAACGTCGAACTCAGTTACAACGCGGCAGAAAAATTGTTGATCTCGTGCTGGAAGACAGCAGGCGATTAAGCCGGCAACTCGGAAAACACGATCAAGCCAAACTGGACGAGTATCTGAGCTCCCTGAACCGGGTCGAACAGCAGATTCAACGAAATGAAGCGTGGCTTGATACTCCTATGAAAGACTTTAGTGCAAGTCATATTAACTTCGAAGTCGACGCGACAAAAAACCCGGACAGTTACATCCGATCCATGATCGACATTATGGTTCTGGGCTACCAAACAGACCTTACGCGAGTCATGACTTACATGATGGGGCGTGAAGACGGTATTGGTTTTGCCGATCATTTTCCCAGACTGTCCTGCGATATCAACCAGGGACATCATGCCATGAGTCATTCTACCGAGTGGAAAAACTGGAGTGTTTACGATGCCTGGCTGGCCAGTCACTTCGCATATCTGTTGGATCGTCTGAAATCAGTCACCGATGAACACGGTCCCCTGCTGGACAACACACTGCTGCTATATGGTAGCGCCTGCAGCACCACTCACAATGCAAGAAACTATCCCCTTGTCCTTGCCGGTGGCCAGAACCTGGGACTGCGTCACGGACACTATCAGACCTTCGACGACAGTATTCCCTTGACCAATTTATTTGTAAATATGCTCAACGCGCTCGACGTCAAAACCGAACGTTTCTCTGACAGTACCGGTGTGCTTCCTGGCAACCTGTTCTCTTGACGCTCTATCCTAAAAAGCGATAGCTGTAGTACCTCTCGAGAAAGAATCCGTGTGCGGGGTCGCTCCCTAGGGAATAGATATCCCCCATTCGGTTTCATTCGACTGTCTCTGAGAGAATCTTCCAACGCATTAAACCGCTACGCAGAGTCTCACTGTAACCAACCATGATCTCGTGGACCGTAACTTCTACTGATGCTCCTTTCACGATAGCAAACCACTACCTCTTCTCTTTCAGAACATCACAACTATGAGTCATGTCATCTACAGAAATATAATGGTACCGATGCGGGATGGTGTGCAGCTGGCTACGGACATTTACCTTCCATCCGACAATGCCTCCATCACTGAACCGATACCAACTGTTTTTTGTCGAACCCCCTATGTGAAAGAAAGTGCCCGCTATGTCGAAATTGCAGACTTCTTTCTACCGAAAGGCTACGCAGTAGTATTACAGGATTTACGAGGTCGAAACCATTCAGAAGGACTGGGCCAATACTACCACGTAGCCAATGATGAAGAAGGGCATGACGGCTATGACTCCATCGAATGGCTCGCAGAACAAAACTGGTCCAACGGAAAAGTCGGTATGGTTGGCAGCTCGTTTGCGGCATTGGTACAAATACGAGCAGCCTTTGAAAATCCTCCTCATCTCACGGCTATCTGGCCTGACGTAACTCCCACCAACAGTTATCACAATCAAGCTCGGGAAGGTGGTGCCATGCAGCTGCATATGTTCTGGGCGCTGTTCCTTCACGCCCAGGATGCTCAGGAAATCATAGACAGTTCCATATCTCAAGATGCCGTATGGCAAGATCTCGGACGGCTTCGAGAACTGCTTGTTGACCTTCCATTCAAACCCGGCCAAACCGCGCTTGCCAAAGTCCCCCCTCTTGAAAAAACGCTCTTCGACTACTACCAGCGCGGCACCTATGACTCGTACTGGAAACGTGAATGCCATGACTTTGAACGCAACCTGGCGCAGCACTCAGATATCCCAGGGACTTTCACTGGCGGTTGGTACGACCCGTTTTCAGATGGCATGACCCGCTATTTCGCCAGTCTCGACAAAAAAAACTCGACCCCGCAACATTTGATAATGGGCCCCTGGACACACGTCTCCATGCGTGGGGACACTTCCTATCTTGGAGAGGTTGACTTCGGAGCAGACTCCATTTGGGGAGTGAAATATCTGTTTGAACAACAACATCTTTTTTTCGAATCGTGTTTTAAAAATCATTCACCGAAAACCAAACCGGAATATCCGATTCGTATTTTTGTAATGGGTGGTGGAAGCGGCAAAAAAACTGCCTTAGGCAAACTGGATCATGGAGGACAGTGGCGTAATGAAAAGCAGTGGCCGCTCTCTCGAACCAACGCAACGACGTTTTATTTTCACCAGGAAGGCACGCTCTCGAGCTCTCCTCCCATGGAAAAACACAATCGGCTATCGTACACCTATGATCCTGAGCACCCGGTTCCCACACTTGGAGGCAACATGTGTGGACTCATGGAAATGCCAACAGACCGGGAAGATCTTGATCCGATGTGGTGTCGCTATCTCCATCCCGTGACACGTCTGAGACACATCACGCCCATAGGACCCGTTCACCAGAAAGAAACACCTCTGGCCTTTGGGTGTCGTGCGCCATACCCCCTACTCCGAGACCGCCCCGATATCCTGTCTTTTGAAAGCGCCCCCCTGTCCCAGGCTATCGAAGTAACCGGTTGCGCTTGCGTAAACTTATGGATTTCGTCCACAGTAACAGACACCGATTTCACGGCAAAGCTTATCGATGTCTATCCTCCAAGTAAGGATTATCCAGAAGGATTTCATCTCAACCTGGTTGATTCAATCATCCGAACTCGCTACCGAGAAAGCTGGGAACAGGAAACGCTCATGAACCCCGGTAAAATCTATCGCGTTGTGATCCAACTGCCACCGACAAGCAACCTTTTCCAGGCGAACCACCGCATACGGCTGGACATTTCTAGCAGCAATTTTCCGCGACTCGACCCTAATCCCAATACCGGTGAACCCATCGGCCGCCACACGCACATGCAAAAAGCAGATAACACGATTTACTTGAATCCAGATTATCCTTCACACATGATTCTTCCTGTTGTCCCATTGCAACTCTGAAGGGATTAACTGAGCCGTTGTAAAACATCAGCAAACTATCAAGCCCATGTTCTTCTCACCAGAAAACCCAGAAGCTTAGAACACAGCCACTGGCAAGCACCAGAACTGCAAGTATCGCAGGAAGTCGAGTGGAACGGTCTCCCGCACCTTGCCCCAGAACATTCTGAAGCTGTTGTGCCTCCTCCTGACTTCTACGTAACCACGCGTCCTGTTCCTGATGGAAAAACTGGTGCTTCGTCTCCCACCCAAACAGGAGAGATACCAACAGCATTGTACCCGCGGTCAGGATCATACTGTAGAGATAGGCGCCATATTGATTCATCAGAAAAGCGGGTAATAATGGCCATGCGGTCCATTCCACAATTAGACGGAGTACCCCATAAGCAGCACCGACTAACAGGCCAATGGTGCCACTTCTGCGATGAACACCAGTAAATCTACCCATGATGTAGAGAACTAACAGGGGTACCACAAAGACACTACTGATATTAATGAAAAACTGGACCATTCCCCCTTTCAGGAATGGAATGTAGAGAAAGGATCCACCAATAATCAATGGTGTCATAATTTGCCCAGTACGAAGATAGTGAAAATCACTACCCTTTCGGTTTACAAAACGAGCATAGACATCGCGAGTCAGAAGCGAAGAAAGTGTTGCTCCTATTGAATCATAAGTCGAAAGCGCAGCGGCAAGAATCCCTGCCACCACTATGCCCTTGAGACCCACTGGCGCCAGTTCATGAACCAGTAATGGATAGATCGTATCCTGTCTACCATCCGGCAACAGGGTCTGGTCGGGATGCAGCGCACGTCCCATTATGCCCACAGAAAGATTGAAAAAAGTCATCAGCAGCAGTACGATCCCGGCCACAAAAATAGACATCTTGAGATCCCACTCGCTTCGAGCACCAAAAAGACGCATCGTTTGTGTGTGATTGACTACAGAATAACTGACCCCCATGATGATAAAGGCCACGGCAACCAGCCAGCCGGAAGTACGTTGCTCGATAACATTCTGATCATTCAGGTACTCACCTCCGAAGCGAGCTATTCGGTTATTCACTTCTTCGGGAGAAAGGTCCGTAACCGATTTCCGTTCCACATTATCGTGTCCTGCATGAAGCAATGCGATGGACACATCTTCATCATACGCAGACAGCTTCTTTTCGACTCCCGTCCATCCTCCAACTTCATTCCAAACCAAGGTCCATAAAATCAGTGATGCAGCAAGCATAACCAGGAACTGGAGCGAATCGGTTACGGCAACGGAACGTAACCCACCGAGCGCAGTATAAACACTGGCCAGAACCGCAATCAGGACTACTGCCAGCCAGCAAGCCAGTGTCTCCCAGCCACACACCACCGAAAGCGTTAAATGTACGGTCCCTCCAATAATGGCCAGAATAGAAGTCCGGTACTGTACCTGGACCAGTGCGCTGAGTACGCGAGCAGCAGGTCCAAATCGAGCCTCCAGATATTCTGCATTCGTGTACATCCCAGCTCGATACATCGGTATCGCAATAAAGAAACCCGCCAGCGCCCAGCCCCCTATAACTCCGACCCAGTTCATGATAAAAAAACTGATACCGAGGTTATATGTTCCTCCTGAGTCAGCGACGAGATCACTCGTATCGATCGCCGTCGCGTACATAGATAATCCCACCAGCCACCATGGCAGTTTTCGTCCTGCGAGAAACCAGTCCGTACTCGAGTGAACATTTCCACTCAAATAGAGCCCATAAAGAACAATGGACCCATTCAGTATGGCAACCAGTATCCAGTCCCACTGCGTCAACACATGACTCCTGTTACCAATGACCTGAAGCAGATTTTTTCGTAACAATTTTCGATCTGACGGCTCCAGTCTAAGGCTGTCTGTTCCCCTAACAAGACTTTTTCAAAAAGTTTTCACATCCACGACCTTCTCATAATCACCGGTCGGGCAACTATTCTGATTGTCCCTCCCTTTGAGCTAGATTAATGGCCTAATAAATCAACTCCCGGCCTAACAGAGTGGCGATTTATAAACTGCTTGAAGGATTTCCTATGTGGCCGTTTGCCCCCTCTCTTCGATACAGCTGAAATCTTCCTTTCCTGTACCATTTGTAACACGACATGTATACTGCGACGATTACCTCTATGTGGCGGTGTCTCAACCATCAATCGTCCCAACTAACGGTTTAAAGGGTCCATGAAAACTTTTTTATCCATTCTGGTCACACTGGTTCCTGGCGTTGCCATAGGAGGTTCTTTTGACATCATCGTCCGCAATCCGGATGCCGTAGTGCGCCACCACTGGCCCGTTACTTCTGGTGTTCCTATCAGGCAGGGACAATTCAGAACGGGAGATCCGGTCTCGCTTACCAATGGACAAGGCGAGATTGTCCCTGTTCAAACAGAGCCTTTGTCTTACTGGCCCGACCACTCCGTGAAATGGTTACTCCTTGATTTTCAGGCTGATGTGGCAGCACACGCCAGACAATCGTTCCAACTAGCATATGGTAAGCATGCCAAAGTAGCCTCCCTTCCTTCCATCCTGACGGTATCGAAAACTCGTCAGGGTATCACCATCGACACGGGTGTTCTAAAAGTCAATCTTGATCAACATCAATTCCGACTGCTGGATAAAGTCTGGCTGGATAAGAACGGAAATCATATTTATGAAGATTCTGAACGCATGACCCAATCAAAAGGTGCAGGGCTCACCTTGAATACACCAGACGGAGATCGTTTTACCGGCAACTGGACTAAGGCGGAAATGGAAATTGAGCAATCCGGACCAATGCGAGTCGGTGTACGTATCAGCGGTAGTCATCTGAACCGCTCAGGCAAACGTTTCCAATATATCGTTCGCCTGCATGCATATCGGGGACTCCCACATTTAAAAATCATGCACACGTTCATTCACGACCACAGGCCGGAAACCATGACCCGTGTTCAGGACATGACCCTTTCCTTTACCAGCGCACACGTAAAATCAACAAAAGGACTGCTCGGTAAGGAGCATTCAGGTAATCAACTCTTTCAGCTGGATGACCAACGATATTTGGTCGATGGCCAACCAGCAGGAACGAAAGCATCAGGGTGGGCCGCTCTCATTTCCGA
>CAXEIY010000031.1:0-11248 GCA_963996245.1 uncultured Planctomycetia bacterium
AGGTGGCAAGCGGAAAACTTGTTACCGCGTGTTGTAGTATGAAAGACGGAAAATTAAAAGGAAAACCGATTCCGAACTGGTTAGTAGAATTAATTTCCGATTCGGATTAGCAGGACGAGTAGATGATGGTAACGGCGGTTGTTACAAGTTGAGTGGGTCCGCCACTAAATAAAGGCAGGTCTGTCTAATTGTATGGCTACCTGGTTGATGTGGATTGTCTCTAGGGAATTTTCAAAGAGTTGACCATGCCGATTGATTATCTTCAAAATCTCGTAGAACGAGTTCGTGAGGGACTCGGACAAGTTCCAGCGGAAATGCTTGATAACCATCGCCGATATATAATAGAAAATCAGAATGAAGATGGTGGTTTTTCGGGGCGAGAAGGAGCATCCGATCTGTACTACACTGGCTTTGCGATTCGTTGTTTGGATTGCCTGTTACCCTGGGAAACGTCAGTTTTGACCGGAGTAACATCTTTTTTGAGACGACAACTACAGGAATCTGCCAACATCGTCGATTTTGTATCGTTACTTTATGGAGCTCAACTGGTTGAATCTCGTAGTAATGACCGCATTATTCATCAGAGTAAAGAAGCTTGGGCAGAAGAAGTCGGGCGTGCTCTGGAGAGATTTCGCCGTACTGACGGAGGGTATGGCAAAACAGCGATCGGCAGCGCAACCGCCAGTGGAGGCAGCAGTACGTACCACACTTTCTTGGTGGCATTGTGTTATCAGATGATAGGGCAAATGATTCCGGATCTTGATCGTGTGGTTGAGTTTCTTCTTTCAAGACGTCGCGATGATGGGGGATTTGTTGAAATCGCTCCTATGAAGAGGAGCGGTACCAATCCGACAGCTGCGGCAATTGGTGCATTGATAGGTTTGGAGGCCTGTTCGGATGAAGTAGCCTCGGATGCAGCAGAATTTTTTGTGCGCATGCAGTCAGAGGAAGGAGGACTGCGTGCGAATGGGCGTGCCCCTATGGCAGACCTGTTGTCTACTTTTACAGGATTATTGTCCATGACAGATTTAGATGTGGCGACCTGGCTGGATCTTCAGTCCGTGAGACAGTTTGCTGAAGGTATGATGGAAGTCAACGGTGGATTCCGAGGTGGTCTTTGGGACAATGAAACTGATGTGGAGTATACTTTTTACGGACTTGGGATATTGTCAATGGTGTAATAGAACTCTGTTGGCACAGATCACCGCAGTTTCTGATTTCGGCGTACAAGTTCCTTGATACGGAAAACCGTAACCGACAGGTGCCTGCGATTTGGAAAGAGAACAAGAATTTGGCAGGAAAAGGAGTGGCGAGGATGACGGACAACGCGATTAGTTATGAGGATTTTGCAAAATTGGAGTTGCGTGTGGCAACGATACTCGAGGCTCGTGAACATCCCAATGCAGACAAACTGATGTTGTTACAAATTGATATAGGTGCTGTACAAAAACAGATTGTTGCGGGCATTCGTGGTCATTATGAACCCGATCAATTGACAGGACGGCAGATAGTTGTCGTGAACAATCTGGAAACGGCACTGATACGTGGTGAAGAAAGCCAGGGCATGTTGTTGGCTGCAAGCAGTGGAGAATCAGTTGTTTTGTTGAGACCGGATGTTAAGTGTGAAACGGGGGCTAAAATCAAGTAACAGCTAGTTAGATGGATAAGCTCTTTGTTGATGTGATTGACCAGACGGTCGGTTTCAATCAAAATGTCAAGATGGGGAGTATTTAAACAGGCCGCGCAAGAAAGCGTCTGCTGCGAATTTGGAACTAGCAAACAAAGGGTAGATGGAATGTTAACGATGCTGCAGGAGAAGTACCGGTTTTGTGACGGTTTGTCACGGCGTGCATTTCTAGAAATCGGTAGTTCAGCTGTCGGAGGTATCAGTCTGCCTGCAATGTTACGGGCGGAAGAACAGCAAAACAGCGGAAATTCCAAGAAGTCAGTAATCATGGTCTACCTGTCTGGAGGGTTGGCTCATCAGGATACTTTTGACCTGAAGCCAGAAGCACCAGACGGGATTCGGGGCGAATTTAAACCGATGGATTCATCGGTTCCTGGTGTCCAGGTGGGAGAGCTTTTACCAAAGATGGCTTCCGTGATGGATCGTGTTGCGCTGGTGCGCTCGATTGTTGGATTGCGCGATGAGCATACCAGTTATCAGAATATAACGGGGTATCCCATGCGCATGAGCAGAATCGAGGGGCGTCCGAATTTCGGTTCTGTAATAGGGCAGTTGCAGGATCCTTCTCAAAGTACGATTCCCGCCTACGTGGATATGTTTCCTACAATGCAACACCGGCCCTACAACATCCCCGGTCCGGGTTTTCTGGGTGCACAGTATCGCGGTGTAAAGGCCGATGGAGAAGACCTGGCTAGCATGAAGCTGCGATATATCAGTGGTATGCGGTTTACCAATCGTCAGCAATTGCTCCATCAGGTCAATCAATATCAACGGGATCGGGATCACGGTGCTTACGATGGTATGGATTCTGCATATCGTCGCGCTTTCGATGTATTGATGTCGTCAAAATTGGTGGATGCACTGGATGTGGAGCGGGAGGACGTTAAAACACTGGAGAGATATGGGCGAGGTTCTCCCAAGCATCTGGGTGATGGCGCTCCGATGTGGAATGATCAGTTGCTGGCAGCACGACGACTGGTTGAGTCCGGAGTGCGTTGTGTGACAGTCGCATACGGATTCTGGGATACACACGGGAATAATTTTGGTCAACTGCGTGAACGACTTCCTTTGTTTGATCAGGGTATTTCGGCGCTCATAGAAGATATTTACCAGCGAGGGCTGGATCGCGATGTAACCGTTGTTGTATGGGGAGAGTTTGGCCGAACTCCGAAGATCAATGCGGGGGCAGGTCGTGATCATTGGGCACGCGTTAACGGCGCATTGCTGGCGGGAGGAAGAATGCGGGTTGGCCAGGTGCTCGGATCAACGGACAAGATGGCTGGCGAAGCTAAATCGAGGCCAGTACATTACCAGGATGTTCTTGCCACTGTGTACCACAATCTTGGGATCGACCCTCATGCGGCGGTGAAGGATCCAGCTGGACGTGCTTTTCGAATTCTTCAACCGGAAGCACGGGTAATCCCGGAACTGGTTTGAACGAAGCTTTCAACGGGCGTGATTTTTCTAGATAAAAATCACCGGTACCTTGTGGTAGGACAACTGGCGTTACTTGTAAATGGAGCTGGTCCGGATCGTTAGGTCAAGAACTATTGCTGATCGTGTAATGCGGAAGTGGTGGGCAAAGAACGGGATATGGTTTAAGTTCTGTGTGATCGGAGAGTCGCTTTTAGTTGTATGTACAGACGAGAATCTGCACCATCGAGGTGAAAAACAATGAGACGGGATTATATGCTGAATATCAGAGTTCATGGGACCATGTTAGCCATGCTTTGTTGGGTGCCGTTGGTGTTGGCTCAACAGGCAGAACCACCCAAGGAAGTGTCAGAGCCGGCCTCACTGGTTATTGAACCAGAAATGCTCGTTCTTGAAGTAGGAGACACTCGAAAGCTGGAAGTGTCAGTACTCGACACCGAAGGTGGGGCGGTCGAAGCAGAAATTCTGTTTTTCTCTTTGGCTCGCCGGTCTGTAACTATCGATAAGGCTGGGAAAGTAACAGCACATGCTCCCGGCAACTTCCGCGTTTCAGTTGGGGTACGTCGGAAGGACAAAAGCCTTCTTCGCAAGAATGTGAGTGTCAAAGTTTCTTATCCGCCACTTCAGGAAATGGGGTTTCTTGGGTTGCGCAATGAAATGTACCAAGGTACTTCTGTCGAACTGAAGGTTCATGTAACGGATGCATCAGGAGCTGTTCGTAATGATGAGGTTGTCCAGTTTTCTGTCAGTGATTCGAAACTAGCTCGGATTCTTTCTCCAGGAATTTTAAAAGTTGAAGGTGTCGGTGATGTTAGTGTTATCGCACAGGCAGGGGGGATAAAAACAGAAGAGACGGTACAAATCATACCTAATCCGGTGCAGAGTATTGAATTGATAGTAGACCAGACAGTGGCCCGTACAGGAGATGTGCTTCATTTTACAGCACGGGGTAAAGATGCATTGGGTCGCCAGGTTAACTATCTTCCGATAGCGTTTTCTGTTTCTTTCCAACCTACAGAACACCCTGCACCGGGGGCTTCCGGGCAGATTGATAACCAAGGTCGCTTCGTTGCAGAACTTCCTGGAAGGTACACCGTGGTGGCTTCTAGTGGTGGGATGTCCGAACGCCAGACGGTTGAGATCCGGGCCAGGAATGTAGGTCGCAAATTAGAGCTAGTTGGACACGCACCGGTGCGGGACAAGCACACCTCCGATCTGTGGGTCTGGGAGGGGGTTGATGGCAGAGATTATGCCGTTACCGGAACGTGGAGCGCCGATGGAGAAGCCTACTTCTGGGATGTTACAGATCCTGCAAATATGAAACAGATCGGAAGCTACAAGGTCGATGCTCGAACGGTGAATGATGTGAAGGTTTCCGCGGATGGAAGAATTTGCGTCATTAGTCGTGAAGGGGCATCCAATCGACGTAATGGGCTTGTGATTCTGGATGTCAGTAATCCCGCAGAAGTAAAAGAACTCTCTGCCTTTGATGAGGGACTGACGGGGGGGGTACATAATGTGTTTATTTATCAGGACCATGTGTATGCGATTAATAATTCGCGCCGATACGATGTGATTGACATATCCGACCCGGCTGTGCCTAATCGGGTAGGCCAGTTTGAACTGGACACTCCAGGGCACTCCGTACATGACGTTTGGGTCGTTGATGGGATTGCCTATTCTTCAAATTGGCATGATGGCGTTCAGTTGGTAGATGTAGGAAATGGAATCGCCGGGGGGAGTCCTTCCAATCCTGTTAAAATTGATAGTTATGCCTACCCGAATGGATGGAATCACGCAGCGTTTCCCTATTTCAGTGAATCCACAGGGAAGTTTTTTGTAATCGCTGGTGATGAGGCGTTTCCCAATGGATTTGGAGTAGGTAGTAAGAAACCAACCATACCTGCAGGGTGGTTGCATTTTATTGATTTCAGTAATCCTGGTAATCCGGAAGAAGTGGCTCGTTTTGAAATTCCGGGGGCTGGAACGCACAATATCTGGATAGAAGACGATACTCTTTATGTGGGGTACTACAACGCCGGATTGCGTGTTATTGATATATCCGGTGAGTTGATGGGAGATCTCTATCGGCAGGGGCGTGAAATTGCATGGTACCTTCCTTTTGACCCAGAGGGTTTCATAGCTAATGCACCGATGACCTGGGGACCTCAGCCACACAAAGGGGTTATTTTCCTTTCGGATCACAGTAGCGGACTTTGGGCCGTGCGATTTGCAGACCAGGAAAAGTGAAGCCGATGTCCGTAAGCCCTGAGGGTAGCATCTAGAGTGTAGGGCCGTCACCCTCTATGAGGGCAGGTCAAATAGATGTTCCTGGGTTTACTAGGTCACGGTCTGGAAGGTGTGGTATAGGGATCAGGCAGTGATGTCGTAAGATTGTTGAGGAACAAATACGATGAAAGCTCAAACGATTAAGTATCTCTGGGTTGTTCTGGCTGTTGCGATGATTTCGGAAAACAGGTACGTGGTTGGTCAGGATGAGTTACGTCACGATTATTTTGTCTATGTAACCTGTGAATCGGCCGATGAGGTAGACGTGGTTCGGTTTGACGGAGTTCGAGCGGTAGTGGTCCATCGGATACCCGTGGGATTCAGGTCAACAGAAATTGAAGGGCCTCATGGGATAACTTTGAGTCCGGATGGCAAGTACTGGTTCCTGACGATGGCGCATGGAATTCCTTTTGGACAGGTTTACAAATTTAGTACAGAAAACAATCGTCGACTGGGGCAGGTCGAACTGGGACTGTTTCCAGCAACCATGCAGATTTCAGTGGCGACCGGTTTATTACATGTTGTGAATTTTAACCTGCATGGGGATCGTGAGCCGAGTTCCGTATCCATTGTCGATCCGGTTGAAATGGCTGAGGTTGCGCGAATTCAAACGGGTGTGATGCCTCATGGATCCCGATTTTCTCCTGACGGAAGACACCATTATTCTGCTGCGATGATGTCCGATACACTGTATGAGATGGATGCACTGGATTTTGAAGTAAAAAGGACTCTGAAGATATCACCTAAACATCACCACACTGCCCATGATAAATTGCCAAAAGGACATCACAAACACATGGCAATGCCTACTTGGGTTCAAATTCACCCTGCGTTGCCACGTGCTTACGTAGCACTGAACGGAAGTGATGAGGTTGTAGAAGTGGATCTCGAAGAATGGAAGGTGCGACGACGTTTCGCAACTTCCGAGGGGCCTTATAATGTAGAGATTACACCAGAGGGGACCAGAATGGTCGTAACATACAAAAAGTCTGGATCAACAGGAGTATGGGACTTAGCGACGGGAACGGAACTTGTGAGAATCTCACACAGTCGTCAGGTGCCTCATGGTATAGCGATTACTCCCGACAGCCGGTATGCCTTTGTTACCGTCGAAGGTAAGGGAAGTCAGCCAGGGGCTGTCGAATTGTTAGATCTGGTTCATTTGAAACGTATCACGCTTGTGGATGTTGCCCAGCAGGCGAGCGGGATAGCTTTCTGGAAAATGCAACTGACGGATCGATGAGCAACCGTGGTCGAAGAAAAGGAATGAAGGGTTGAGCACAGGTGCCTTCTGTCCTCAAGGTGGCCTAGGTTGGAAGTTTGAAAATCAGGGTTCTGTTACTGACCAGAGTGAGATAAAAGATGAGACTCACATCGATCCTGATCTTGTTGGGTTTGCTGGTGCCTGAAATCCCGCTACCTGTGAAAGCAATAGATGATCATCAGCCAGGCTATCGCTTGAAGCTCTTTAATGGCAGAGATCTTTGTGGCTTACAGATTTCAGACTGTCAAGTATCCATTGAAAAAGCCACTCTGGTGATCCGATCAAGTAGTGGTGTGATACGGGCGGACCATCGTTACGCGGACTTTATTCTTGAGTACGACTGGTTTGTTCCGAAATCGGCATTGGGTGAATGGACCGTCTTTTTTCGTGATCAACGATCCGGGAAAGAGACCGATTATCAATATCCTTTGTACTCGCCACAGGATGTGGATGTTGCAAACCCAGGCAACGATGATTTAGAAGAAGGGATTCAAACAGGTCAATGGAATCATTTCAAACTGAGCGCAGTTGGCGATAAGGCCTTCATTGAAATAAACGGACAGTTGAGATGGAACAAAAGCGGATTGAAAAAACAGAGTGGATATCTTGGTTTTCTGATGAAAATTCCTGACAACGAGGCATTTGCGATACGGAATATGCATATTACGGAGGTCGGATTTGTTTCAGTTTTCAACGGGAAAGATCTGACTGGATGGGAGGGGGCGGGGCGCGATGCCGCCTTATGTTGGGGGGTTGAAAACCATCTGCTGGTATGCGATGGTCGTGATGGCCCATGGCTCCGAAGTACAGCACCCTATAAGGATTTTAGTTTTCGATTGGAATATCAGTTGGAGTCGGGTGGCAACTCGGGTGTTTTTCTTCGTGTTCCAAAAAACGGTGAGCACCGTGGACGAGGGGACAGCGGCGTTGAAATTCAGATTCTCGATGATCACGATGAACGTTACCGAGATTTAAAAGCGTTTCAATATGCGGGAAGCGTCTATGCAATAGCGGCTGCGAGTCCTCACGTAGGACGTCCGGCGGGCCTGTGGAATACGTTGGAAATTAATTGCAGGGATACCTTTTATGAGGTTGTCCACAACGGTATTTCGGTATTAGAAGCGGACAGTGCAGGTTTTCCTCAATTAGGAGATCGAAGGCTCATGGGGTTTCTTGGGTTGCAGAACCACAGCGAGCCGGTAAGATTTCGTAATCTGAGAATTGGCGGCGTCCGGTAATTGTCATTCTTTCAGATAAGAACAAAATGTTCATCTATTTGTTTTCTGAAGACCTTGGGAGTTATTGATGAAGCGAGCGAAGATAACGATTGTAGGTGCAGGTAATGTTGGTGCAACCACCGCTCACTGGGCTGCGGCCAAGGAATTGGGAGACATAGTTTTATTGGATATTCCGCAAGTTGGGGATATGCCTAAAGGGAAGGCCCTGGACTTGCAGGAATCATCTCCAGTAGAAGGATTTGATGCTCAGGTAACGGGAACCAATAGTTACGAAGATACTCAAGACTCTGATGTGGTGGTTGTTACAGCAGGAATTGCTCGTAAGCCTGGAATGAGTCGTGATGATTTGTTATCGACCAACGCCGGAATTATAAAGAGCGTGGTTAATTCAGTAAAAGAAACGAGTCCTGATGCGATTTTGATTATGGTCACGAATCCCTTGGATGTGATGACGCAACTCGCGTGGAAGACTAGCGGGTTTCCTCAAAATCGAGTGGTAGGTCAGGCAGGTGTTCTGGATACTGCCAGATATCGTACGTTTCTGGCTATGGAACTCGGAGTTTCAGTGGAGGATGTAAGTGCCATGCTTATGGGAGGGCATGGTGATACCATGGTGCCCTTGAAGAGCCACGCGTCGGTGGGGGGAATTTCCGTCACAGAACTGATTCCGGAAGACCGACTTAACGCGATTATTGATCGCGCACGTAATGGGGGGGCGGAGATTGTTAATTTGTTAAAGACGGGCAGTGCCTACTACGCGCCGGGTGCAGCTGTCGCTCAAATGATAGAAGCCGTCGTCCGTGACAAGAAACGCGTGATACCGTGTTGTGCTTTTTGTGACAAGGAATATGGTGTTGGCGGATACTATGTTGGTGTGCCCGTTGTTCTGGGTACCGGTGGAGTTGAGAAGATACTTGAGATTTCATTAACCGACGAAGAACGTGCGGGATTCGACAATAGTGTTGCGGCAGTGCAAGAACTAGTTTCCGCGTTGGATCGTCTCGATTCGTAATGCTCAACTGCCAATAGGATCTGTCCGCTGACGGGTGAGTGCGGTTGATCGTATCAGCGCGAAGCTGATGATCGCCGGAGGCCGTGAACTTCATTCCACAGGCAGAACATCAGGTTGTCTTGATGGCGTTAGTGTTCTGCCGGACGGACAATAGAACAAAGTCCATGGGATTACCTGGTTCAATCGAAGTGGAAGTCAGTTGGGCTGAAGGGGTTAGAGTTGTTCTGGTTTTTCGACGGTTGAGTGAATGATATGTCATCAGAAGAAGGGTGTGAGGTATCCGTGGGAATACCGGTAAAAGTAGGGGCGGCTTGTCCGTAGTTTCGAGGTCGGAGTATCCAATACACGGCAATGACGACAGCGAGAGCTGCCAGGAACAGTAGCGGTAAAATCCCTTTGGGATAACCAGTCGCCGGCGCTTCACGGTGTTGCCAGACAAAATGAGAAGAGAGCAGCATCGGGGCAATTCGCATGGCGTCACGTGCGGCATAGAGATTGTTCTTGAAAAAATATCCCGTTACGGAAACGGATTCTGAGATGCTGGTTCCTAGCGGAAATCCTTGTGGCATACGAGTAGAAACAACAATGTACGGATGATTCTGAGAATCTGGTGAAAAAATCCACGATTCGTACAGTTGGTCAATTCCAACCGAATTACTTCCAGCTTTATACTCTGTTGTACGACGGACAATGCCTTCAATACGGACCAGTTCTCCTCTATAGGACGATGGGTCATTAAGGAGCATTGCAAACGTGACATCAGCACGTGCGGCCGTCGGTTCGGAAATAGAAGCCTGTTTTCTGGCATGGTCAAGAATGGCGTAATATGCATTGGCTTCTTGAGGGCGTAATCGTAAAGCGGTGTTGTCACGTACCTCTTTGAGTGTTTCTCGTTCCTTGATTCCGAGTTGGGGCGAAGACAATTCAACATCGGATTGTTGGTGCTTAAGGCTGTTGCTGCTTTGTATAGGGACAGTGGCCTTCAGGGGTTGAAGGTTGAGCCGTGCAGGGCGTGTGACAGGGGCGGTATGGTTATGCGTCTCGGTAATCGGTGTGGGCAGTTCTTTCCTGGTAGATGGTGAGCTTTCGGACATCCAGGACCATGTTGCAGGTTGGGATGCAAATCGCATAGCGATAAAGACCAGAACAAGGAGTCCGAATAAAAAAAATATCCGCAGTAACTCTCGAGAGCCAGTCAAACTTCTGCGCTTGTTTTGTAGAAATTCGAAAGTCATGGCTATTGCTGTTTACGGGACAAATTAATTCGTATGGTCAAACAGCGCGCACGCTATTGAAGTTCACCTGAACAATTTTAATTATATCATTACTGCAAACACTGGGGGGGAGCGGCTTCATAGCGGACCGTATTTAGGCATGATCGTTCGTGCGGTTCAAAACATGTGGATTCACGACATGTTCCGGGGTACGGCCGGAAAGCAGATCCACTACTTGTTGAGTAGTGCGAAAACGCAGTTCATGAAGCGCCTCCTCAGACCAGAATGCAGCGTGCGGTGTAGCGACTAAATTGGGAAGTTTGAAAAGTGCGGTCGATAAATCAGGAGGCTCGACGTCAAACACATCCAGTGCGGCGCCGGCTATCTGTTTGTTCTCCAGTGCCTGTTCTAATGCCGATTGGTCAATTACAGGGCCACGAGAGGTATTGATGAGATATGCACTACGCTTCATGGAATGAAATGCATGTTTATCAATCAGATGATGTGTTTGTTCGTTAAGAGGGACATGTAGAGAAATAAAATCGCTGTCTCGGAGAAGCGTGTCAAGGGAAACCATCTGTACTGGCGTGCCATAATTGTTACCAGTGGGAGAAGTCGCGACAACTTCTAATCCTAAAGTACGGGCTTTTATGGCGAGGGCCTGTGCAATACGGCCCATTCCGACCAGTCCGAGAATCTGTCCGGATAGCCGCTTCATGGTAGGAGCGGCTTTAAGATCGTATATTTCTGATTTCAATTGCGTGTGGAAGTGTGTGATGTTTCGAGCACAGGCCAGTAGTAGTGCGAGCGCATGATCGGAAACTTCGCCAACGCAATAGTCCGGTACATAAGTTACCGGGATGCCACGCTGTGTTGCCGTGTCTACGGAAATGTTGTCGAGCCCAATTCCATAGCGTGCGACAATTCTTAAGGATGAAGCCGCCTCTATAACGGGAGCGGTGACCTGGGCCCAGCAAGTCATGATTGCGTGGGCCTGTCCGGCAAGAGAAACGAGTTCTGCTTCGGATGTGTCAGTAGCGGGAATAATGGTTGCACCGATGTCACCGAGAAGTTGGGATTCTACTTCGAAGTCAGGCCACGCCCGGTCTG
>CAXEIY010000032.1:0-5164 GCA_963996245.1 uncultured Planctomycetia bacterium
AAATTTTCTCCATCGAGTTCATAGATGAAATAGTCTCCCGGTACGGGAACGTCTGAAGCGCGACCAACGCAAATCCATTGCTTTCGGAAAATCTTTCGGGTTTCCTCTTCATAGACTTCAGAAGACCAGAAGTACTCTCCAGGAAGTGTCTTCGCCCCCATCGCTGATCTCGAAATATCCATGATTGATACCACATTTGTTCCGATTAGAAGAAAATGCATTAACTGCAGTGCAGTTGCCGGTAATATCACAAGTCTCTATTAATCCGGATAATACGACCAGCCATCTTTCGGTGAATACCCGTGTGATGTGGACTCCGTTCCAACACGGTAAAACAACTGGAATCCACCAAATTGCTGACCGCATTGATAGCTCTGGATAAATTCAGTCCTCTCAGGATTATCATAGGTGTACTTAGGCAGGGTTCCTGGAAATTGACCAGTAGTACGCTCTGTCTCATAGGCAAAGGCTACAATACGCGTAGCTTCGGCCTGTACTTGATAAAGGCTGACCATGAGGCTGACTTGATAGGGAATAATGTACAGACCGGTCAGAATTGCAACCAGAGCCGCGGCAAACCGCCAGTAAACGTCCAATATCAGGGTCAGACTATTTCCAGCAATGCACACGCTCCAGCAAACACCACTGTTTATTTCACCGATGGTCTCAAAAGCGGACTTTGCGCAGGTTACTTCGATTGGAATCAGTAAAAGCAACAGTAACCCGGGCAGCAGACACTCTATAACCGGTTTTCGACTAAGCTTTGCAAGCACAACTTCTCTCCAATATGGCATATCAACAGGGCTGCGATCCACTGCTACGACGAAGACTCTTTGATCGCCGGATAAGATTGCATGACACCGTTAGATGAACAGACAAATTCAGGAGTCTCGAGACTTGTTCCTGATTGACATCTTAACGCTAGCGGTCCGGGAATCATGACATCCATCATTAGACAGAACCCTTCTTTTCATCAGTCGTGTGGCTGAGCGTTCTCAGAATTCATCTCCGCCGACGGGACGACACTAATCGTAATGACTGTGCCCCTCAGAATAATCGTCTCCGCTGTTTATCAGGACGATTCATATTAGTGAAACTTACTGGGACACAGTCAGTTTATCGGTATCCTGTACACACCACTAACACGATGCCTGCGTCCAGCGCCATCGGTGAGTTCTGGGCTGAGCAGGGAAGTTCCGAACGCCAGTGCTGTAGTCTCTTCAGAATGGCCATCCTCCATTCTGAAAACATTGAAGTATTTACCTGCTTCAATCGATGCAAGATCCACCAAATCCCGCTTGGAAAAGCGATGCACGACAGCAGAAAAGAACAGCATTACTACATACCGCTTCCTCACATATAACCGGCTAGCAGCAACGCGGTTATTTTCAGTCGATATGTTCGTGGTGATAAACACACGGATTGGTTGTACCAGAATCGAAGTGAACTGCTATTCTATATCAGAAATAAGCAAGATCATACGCAAGCAGGAAAAGAGACCGCAATGATCGCATTACCAAGTTCCGTAAATCGGGTCTGCTTTGTGAGACCTCTGGTCATATACCTGATTGTGACAGTTTCACAAAACTTGGTACTCAGCGATGAGAATCTGACAGCGATCTCCCTGCCACCTGAAACACTGCAACTCCATGCCCGTCAGCGCGAGTGGAGTAAAACAGGCCATGTGACCGTCCTGGAGAAAACCCTCACCTGGGAACCACAGAAAACGGCCCTTATAATCTGCGACATGTGGGATTCCAATTCGTGTTACAGCGCGGTTGAGTTATCCAAAGAAATGGCTCCTCGGATGAATCAGGTAACTCGCAGAGCAAGGGAACTCGGTGTGCTGATCATCCATGCGCCTAGCAGTGTCATGGACTTTTATTCCGGCACACCGCAACGCGCACGGGCCAGAGGGGCGCCCAACGCTGACAATTACCCACCGGCTTTGGACCGTTGGTGCCATGTTGTGAAGGGACGTGACAGTCACTATCCCATCGAGGTGGATGGATGTAACTGTACGCCACGATGCCAACTGGAGGGTCGCATCACGCGACAGATGCAGTCTCTGGAAATTGGTGAGATAGATGTAATCAGTGACTCTGGCCGTGAAATGTGGAATCTTTTTGAACAGCGCGGAATCGATAACATTGTCATGATGGGTGTCCACGCCAATATGTGTGTTCTGGGACGACCGTTTGGTATTCGGAATCTGGTTACTGCCGGTAAGAATGTCGTTCTTGTCCGAGACCTGACCGACTCGATCTACAACCCTGACTGCCGACCTTACGTGAGCCATTTCACTGGTACGGATCTCATCGTTGAGCATATTGAAAGGAATTGGTGTCCCACGATCACCAGTACGGACTTGACAGGAAAACCACCGTTTCGCTTTGCTGCCGACACCCGCCCCCGTATCGTCATGGTGATTGCTAAGGACGAACACGACGCGGACCGAACACTGCCGGCTCTGGCACGAGAGCACCTGGGCAAACACTTTAAAGTGACATTGGTTTCCGGGAATCTTCAGGATCGCAAAAACATCGCCGGGCTCACTGCACTGAAGACTGCGGATCTGGCGATTGTATTTGCTAGCAGCCATCAGCTGTCGTCTGATCAACTGGCTCAACTACACCGGTTTGTCGATACCGGTAAACCGTTGTTGGTAATCCTGCCGACAAGTCAAGGTGTCATCGAGGGTAACGACCCCCTTTCCAGGCGAAAGACCACCAGGCCCTGGTTGGATCGAGAACTCCTGGGAATCGAATACTTGGAGGCCTTTCGTAACAGCAATTCGAGTGATGCTACATTTTCTTACATCCGGAGAGCATCAGAGGCCCAAAGACATCCGGTACTGAAAGACTGGCCTGCTGAGAAGCTTCGGATTAACCGTTCGTTGTACAGTTTCAGTATGCAATCGGAGAATATCGCTATTTTATTAAGAGGGACCATCGAGGAGTCCCATCAGGAGCAACCGGTAGCCTGGACCCATGTATCTGCGGCAGGTGGACGTGTTTTCTGTACGTCGCTGAGCCATGCTGACGACTTCGACGTACCAGCGGTTCGACAGTTGTTCGTGAGGGCCATCTACTGGCTGCTAAATCGTGATATTCTGACCTTTGAAGGTAAATAGCATTCTCGAAGGACGCCTTCACAGCTATTTCAAGAAGTGTCAATCAATACTCTCCGTTCTCAACAGTGGATACTGATGGACAGGTGATGCCTGACGGTGGTCGAGTACACTTCCGTTCTGCTGTGGTATGGTTCAACGATCTTTAGGAGAATCACAATGTCTCGTTCTTTGTTTGGTTTCCTGTTACTGACCTTTTTTTCTCCAACGCATCTTAAAATGTTGCAATCTGAAATTGCAACTCCGCCGCTACGGATCATCTGTTTTGGCGCCCACCCTGACGATGCCGAGTACAAGAGCGGTGGCACGGCGGCCTTGTGGGCTCAGATGGGACATAAGGTAAAACTTGTATCGGTAACTAATGGTGACATCGGTCACTGGAAAATGTCTGGAGGAGCACTTGCCAAACGCCGTACAGCTGAGTCGGCAGCCGTTGCAAAAACACTCGGTGTCGAATCCCAGGTACTGGACATACATGATGGCGAACTGCTTCCGACATTGGAAAATCGGCGTACGATTACACGGCTGATTCGTGACTGGAAAGCGGATATCGTGATCTCGCACCGACCATGGGACTATCATCCAGATCATCGCTATGTTGGTACCCTGGTCCAGGATGCCGCTTTCATGGTCGCAGTCCCCTTCTTTTGTCCGGACGTCCCCGCACTGAAGAAAAATCCCGTTTTTCTTTATTCGAGTGATCGATTCAAAAAACCGTACGCTTTCAATGCGGATATTGCTATCGATGTCGGCCCTGTTTTCGAAAAAAAGGTCGATGCCTTAATGGCCTTAGAATCGCAAACTTTTGAAGGCGGCGCTTTGGGCAGTGCCGAGAAAATGGCCCAAGCACCACCGGCATCAAAACCGGCGTTACGTCGACAGTGGTTACGTGAACGCTGGGACCGTCGGCAGAGTGCTGAAGCCAACAAACACCGTACGGCACTTCAGCATTGGTACGGAAAAGAGGCGGCAAATATGATCCAGTATGCCGAGGCGTTCGAAATCTGCGAGTACGGTGCGCAGCCTTCTGCGGACAGGATTCGTAAGCTTTTTCCGTTCCTACCACAGAGAAACAAAAATAAACGAAACGAATAGTCCATCGCACATAATCCGTTGTGCCACTTCCATCAGTTGCTGAAGTAACGGCGTACGTCTGGACGAGTGAGTCCGGGAGGATACGGATCCTTTGTCGAGATTAAGAGGAAAGTTAGATAGATCATGGTAGTGAGTGATTCGTTGGCGACGAAAGCTGTTTATCGTGATGCTGGGTATGATGAGTTATTTCATTTTTGCTGTGATCACTGGTATGGCAATGGTTCTCCTGTTTCGCTTTCTCTGACTCATGCAGTAAGTTCCTTCCTGAACATGGATGGCCATCACAAATTTTTCAAGCTGACATCCCTGTTTAAGATGAAGTGCCAATATTATTTTTCAGAGGCATACCGATACGGTTAAGAGATCTGGATAAGATGTCAGTTGAGATCTTATCCACTGCTCGTTACGATCACCTACAATACAAGCTTTTTCCCGAAATGAGGATCCTACGATGACTACCAATCGACGTCAGTTTCTCAAGACAACGATGGTCTCTTCTGCTCCGCTATTCATTCCCGCCACGACGTTTGGGGCTAACGAGCGATTGAATATCGGCGTCATCGGTGTCGCGGGTCGAGGAGGAGCTAACCTGAACGCGATGACCGGGGAGAACGTGGTCGCTCTTTGCGATGCTGACAGGGACCGACTGTCAGCAGCCCATGAGCACCACCCCAAGGCAAAAACTTATGAGGATTATCGCCAGCTGCTTGATGAACAAAACCTGGATGCGGTTGTGGTCTCCACTCCTGATCATCATCATGCTCCGGCCACGATGCGTGCCCTGGAGCGTGGACTGCACGTCTACTGTGAGAAACCGCTCACGCACACAGTTGAAGAAGCACGTCTGGTCGCTGCCGAGGCTGCCCGCCAGAAAGTGGCAACCCAGATGGGTACTCAGAATCATCAGCATCCGGGTTACCTGAGAGTGGTGGAATGGCT
>CAXEIY010000033.1:0-17047 GCA_963996245.1 uncultured Planctomycetia bacterium
GCCCAGCGATACATTCCCATCGGTCCAACTGGAAGTATCAAAACCAGTGGTTTTCCCTTTTGTTGTGAGTCAAGACGTGATAGCTATACGGATGGATCGATTACCTGTCACTGGCCTGCAAAGAATGATCCGGGGAAACTTCAGTAGGGACTGTTTTTCCGAGCCTGCCATAATTCCGACCATGCTGCGCGACGAAAGAATCCTTGCTCAGCTTTTATTGACCATCCGGTCAAGGCTTGTTAGGGTTCGCTCAGTTGAATCATGGCGAAATCAGTGGGCTTGAAACCTGCGTGAACAGCAGGAATATGCCTAATGTATGTTTTTCATCTTCGAGGAGACACCTATGGGCGCCGAAGCGAAATTGACGGAACTGGGTATTGAACTTCCTGAACCGATGGCAGGAGGTTACCTCAACATGGCGGTGCGGGTTGGAAACGTAATTTATACATCCGGACATACCTCAGATATTACAGGGAAATGTGGTCGCGATATTGATACTGACAAAGGTGTCGAAGCATCCCGTGAATCGATTCTCAAGGTGTTAAGTACAGTTCGTAATATTGCCGGATCTTTGGACAATGTACGCGTTGTCCGGTTACTGGGTTGCGTGAATTCAGCTGAAGATTTTATCGACCAACCAACCGTTGTTAACGGTGCCTCAGACATCATACATCAGGTTTTCGGTAAGGACGACCTCGGATATCATGCACGCAGTGCTCTGGGCTTTGCGCAACTTCCCGGTGGCGCAGCAGTCGAAATCGAAGGAGTTTTTGCTATTGAATCGTAGGGACGTGCACGGTCATGTCTGTCAGACGATCCTGAATGTTTTGCATCGTTGGAAGTCCATATTCTCGAATGTTCTACCATCGGGAAGAGGGAATATGTAACTCCTGAAAGTGTTGCCGTTATGAGTCGAGTGGCGCACGGTCCTGCTTCCGGTAAAGACAGGGGCTTGATTAAGCGATGGATGGGTTGCCTGTATGATGCCCTGTTGCTGATAATCTGGGAGGAACTTTCTTTGCGCATCCAGCATTGAAGAAAGGGAAAACGAATGGCAGGGGTCGAATTTGCTGAGCGGACCCGGGAATTACGTCCGACAGTGGTCAATGCCATACTGAAGGAAGTGGATGCATTAAAGCAGTCTGGCAGGGAACCGAAATCTCTGATGCGAGGAGAACCCGATTTCCCAACGCCGGAACACATTGTTTCTGCCGCGCAGGAGTCACTTTCCCTGGGTAGAACACGTTATCCGAACAATCGCGGTGAGCCCCGGTTACGAAAAGCGGTTCAGAATTCTCTGAAAGTCAGGACAGGATTGTCCTATTGTGATTCCGAAGAAATTCTCATTACCACGGGGGCCACATTTGGGATTTATGCTGCCCTGTCTTCACTGGTCAATCCCGGTGACGAAGTGCTTCTCCCGGAACCGGTTTACGATGCGTACCACGGCGTTATCCAGTTATTAGGTGGAAAAATTCGTCCTGTATCGGGTCGGTTGCAATGCGGGCGTTTTGTGCTTGACCTGGATCAAATGGCTGCGATCAGCGGATCTGAGACCCGCGTATTGATACTGAACAATCCATGGAACCCCACCGGTACTGTATTTCGCAGGCAGGAACTGGACCGTATCATGGCCATAGCTCGTGATCAGAATTTTTGGGTAATCAGCGATGAGATTTACGATTCCATCCTTTATGGAAATCGTGAGCACGTGTCCCCGGCTTCTGTTTCACAAGACGCGAGAGAACGTACGATAATTGTGAACAGTCTTTCGAAAACCTACGCAATGACCGGGTGGCGTCTGGGGTATTGTGCGGGACCTTCTGCAATCATGGAAACCATGTTTCTGGTTCTGCAGCAATCGAGCCGTGGTCCGGTCACTTATGTACAGGATGCTGCGTCAGCAGCACTGGAGGGCTCCCAGGAAACGGTGGTGGCCATGCGTCAGGAATACGAAAGGAGATGTTCACAGGTTTGTGAAGTATTGGATGGCATCCCTTCCGTTTCCGTAGTGGTTCCAGAGGGTGGTTTTTTTGCGATGTTGGATGTACGTGAGCTTGCGATGTCATCCGATAGGATTCGAAGAAAGCTGCTTCAGGAGTACGAAGTGGTGGTCATACATGGTGCTGCTTACGGGGAGTCAGCGGAAGGCACGTTACGTGTTTCTTTTGCATCAGGGGGTGACAATCTTCAGCAAGGTCTGATGCGTTTGCGGAAAGGGCTGAGTGAGTTGGCAGCGGGAAGTTCAATCTGAAAATCGTATTCGATGAGAAGGAGTTGAGTAGCCGGGAATCAGGGGCCGCCCCATTTCGCGTTATTAGCCAGCGTATACACACGCTCAAGAGGAAGCATTCGGACGTGTGTATTTTCTTTATTCGGGGGGATGGTATTCCATGCCGAGCACGGATTATTCACTGGAAAAAGACCTCAAAGAAGTGATTGAGGGAGAAGTCCGCTTCGATAGGGTTTCCAGGTCCCTTTACGCAACGGACGCAAGTGTATACCAGATTGTTCCACAGGGGGTAGTGATTCCCCGTACTCAGCAGGATGTGATTACAACCCTGTTGATGTGTCGGATGCATGGCGTTCCGATTACCGCACGTGGTGGCGGAACATCGCAGGCAGGACAGGCGATAGGGGAAGGCATTCAGCTTGATTTTTCAAAGTACATGAATGCTATTATTGAATTTCGACCCGATGATGCATTGGTCCGTGTGCAACCGGGCATCGTACTGGATGAACTCAACGCATTTCTGAGACCGTACAACTTGCAGTTGCCCCTTGATATTTCCACGTCCAATCGTGCTACTGTGGGAGGTATGATTGCCAACAACTCAGCTGGTACACGTAGCGTCGTTTACGGCAAAACGATTGACTATGTGGAGCAGGTTCAGGTGGTTTTATCTGATGGCAGTGTGATTGATCTGAAGGAGATGGAACAGGGCACGTTACAGGAAAAATGTAACCAGGAGGATCTGGAAGGTCGCTGCTATGACATGGTGCGCCGATTAGCGGCTACCCACAGCCGTGAGATTGACAAACGTTATCCCAAACTGCTTCGGCGGGTGGGAGGATATAATCTGGATGAATTTGTTTCTCCTTCTTCTTTCAATCTTTCAAAAATGATCGTGGGTTCGGAAGGCACACTTGCACTGGTTACGGAGGCAACTCTTCGACTAGTTCCCATCCCCCCACGTCGGGTATTAATGGTTGTCCAGTTTCGTGACTTACTCGAATCTCTGGCGGCCACACCGTTCATTCTGACACATCAACCATCTGCCATTGAGTTAATAGATCGTTTCATTCTGGACACAACACGCGGAAAACCTGAGTTTTTAGCACTGCGATCCTTTTTATCAGAGGATCCCGCAGCGGTATTGATAGTCGAGTTTTCGGGAGATAATGACGCAGACTTGCGGCGGCGCGTAGATGCCCTGGAAAAAGATCTGAAGAGTCATCAACAGGGCTACGAGATATATCAGGCATGGGAGCCGAAGGCCCAGGCAGACATCTGGAATCTTCGTCGGGCTGCACTTGGTTTGTCCATGTCTCAAACGGGTGATGCCAAGGCTATTTCGTTTGTGGAAGACACCGCGGTTGTACCAGATAAACTACGCGACTACATCGAACGATTAATCCGTATTCTCGCGGCAAACAATACCCAAGCAGGTTTTTATGCTCATGCCTCGGTTGGTTTGTTACATGTACGTCCTGTCGTCAACATGAAGGTTTCTCAGGGGATCGAGCAATTTCAATGTGTGGCAAACGAAGTAGCCGATCTTGTGTTGGAATTTGGCGGTGCACTTTCCGGAGAACATGGAGACGGTCTGGTACGCAGCCCTTTCCAACGCCGCATGTTTGGAGATGTCCTTTACGAGGCGTTTTGTGAACTGAAAGATGCGTTTGATCCCGAGCATGTGTTGAATCCGGGAAAAATAGTACGCGCACCGGAACTTACCGAACACCTGCGTTTTGGGGCAGACTATCAAACCCCTTCTTTTGATACGGGATTTGATTTTTCTGATTTTGGTGGACTGTTACCTGCAACGGAGCAGTGTGGAGGGGTCGGTTCCTGCCGAAAAACACAGTCAGGTTCCATGTGTCCGTCCTACATGGCGACCCGTGAAGAAGCGGATTCGACACGAGGCCGTGCTAATGCTTTTCGGCAATTTCTGGCAGGGGATTTTGAAACAGAACAGAAAGGCTACCGGCAGTTATCTCCTGTATTTGACCTTTGTCTGGAATGTAAAGCCTGTAAGACAGAGTGTCCGACCGGTGTGGACATGGCACGGATCAAGAGCGAGTTCTTGCATCAGTATCACCGGCATTGTGGGAGTACATGGCAGCAGAGGTTGATGAGTCGGGCGGATCAGTTGGCATCCTTCGGGACACTACTGACACCTGTTTCCAACTGGTTGCTGGAGTCGCCTTTCTTTCGGCACATGAATCAATGGTTACTGGGTATTGATGCTCGTAGGACGCTTCCACGCTTCGCTGCCCGCAGTTTTATGTCCTGGTGGAGTAATCGAGACGTACCTGATTCCCGGCTATTGGCAGGGCGACGAGCGGTTCTTTTCGTGGATACCTTCACCAATTATTACGAGCCTGAACATGCAATGTCCGCGGTAACTTTGGCAGAACGAGTTGGAATTACACTGGATGTGGTCGGGTATCACTGTTGTGGACGGCCTGCTATTTCCAAGGGTTTTCTGGATCGAGCACGCGATTCCGCGAAGCGGGTACAGGATGAGTTGATGCCATGGGTGCAACAGGGGGTTCCAATTCTGTTTCTGGAACCGAGTTGTTATTCATCTGTTTCTGACGATCATCTTCATTTGCTGCCTGAATCCATGCGAACACAGGCAAAACAGGTGGCATCATCCTGTCATCTGTTCGATCAGTGGCTGATGGAACTGGCCACTCGTGATTCATCAGTCAGTAAGTGTTTATCCGAGGACATCAGAAAGGGACCTGATGAAGTGCTGGTTCACGGTCATTGCCATCAAAGGTCATTAACGGGCATGGGCTCTACAAGGGCGTTACTATCCTTGATTCCTGATTGCAAAGTTACGGTGCTTGACAGTGGATGTTGTGGGATGGCCGGTTCTTTTGGCTATGAACAGAGTCACTACGAACTTTCCAAAACGATCGGTGAGCAGCGTCTGTTTCCGGCTGTTCGAGAAAAAGGCGAACATACCTCAGTCATTGCTACTGGATTTTCCTGTCGTCATCAGATCGATCATTTTACTGGAATAACTTCACAGTCGGTTCCCGTTCTTTTAGATCAATTGATGTCTATGGGCAGACTACCGGACGAGAGTTAGACAAAACGGTGTAAAGAGGCTGTAGAGTGGAGCTACAGCAGTCCGTCTATCGGTTTTGCACTGGTTGCGACACGCATTACTTCGTTGGGGATGCCGCGAACCAGACGCAGTTCAGCAATGTCGAACAAGGTATGCATAATGGTCGAAACCAGGTGATCATTGGTAACGGGTTCGGTTCGGGGTTCCCCTGCATCCGTGGTTGATTGGCCAATGACATGGCCTTTGTTTAAACCGCCCCCGGCTAGCAGCAACGGGGATAAACGCCCCCAGTGATCGCGTCCACCGCGGTTGTTCATTTTGGGCGTGCGTCCCATTTCACCACAACAGACGAGAAGGATTTGATCACTCAGGCCCCGGGCTTCAACATCATCAAGAAACATGCTTACTGCGTGATCAAAAGGTGGAGCCATGTAACTCATTCCTTCAATCATTCCTGCGTTGTTCACATCGGAGTGCATGTCCCAGACAAAATTGGTGGTGACCGTTACAAAGCGACAACCTTCTTCACATAACCGGCGGGCCAGAAGCATGAGTTTGCCCAGGGTTTGTCCGTTATCGATATAACGTTTGTAGTTGTTCCATTTACGGCTGATCTGATCAGGTCGAACAAGGGGGCCCGTGTCATATCGTGCGATGGTTTCTGACGATTCTCTGGAAAGGTCAAAAGCCTCTGCGACCCCGCCGAGTAAGACATCAAAGGCCTGATTGCGGATGCGATCTACTCCGCCCAGACGGTTCTGACGATCCTGAGTTCGTTTCAGGCGATCAAGATTACCAAGCAGCTGTCGTCTGTCGTCGAGTCGCTGAAGCGGAATCGCCAGTTTCATGTCCTGCTGAACCTGACCATCGGCACCGGGAATAAATGGCGCAAAGGCGCCGCCGAGGGCTCCTGTAGAGTCAAATTTTCCAAACTGACTGACACGTGGCATCGCCTTTGGGTCGACGGATCTTGGAAACAACGCGGTATTGAGAGGAAGCCCCGAAACCGGGTCATTAGAACCTGCTACTCGGGCATAGATAGAGCCGAGATTGGCTCCTGCACTGGATTTACCAACGATTGGTTTAATGTCATGATTCCCGTCACCGGTAGCAAAAGATCGTACAATTGAAAATTGATCGGCCCGTTGCGCTAATTGTGGAAACGTACTTCCAAAGGTGACACCGGGGATACGGGTAAGTAGCTCTCCGGTTGCACTGCGAATTCCATCCGGCGCACTCATTTTCGGGTCAAACGTTTCTATCTGACTGGGGCCGCCGTGCATGAAAAGGAATACTACGGATTTGTTGCGTAGCACGTTACTTTGGTCAGCTGTTGCCTGCAGAGAGAAAAGATCGCTGAGAGACAGCCCACCCAGTCCTAGTCCACCCACGCGGAGGAAGTGACGTCGGCCAAATCCGTTTGAATCGCTGATGGCTAACATGTGGGTTGTACCCTCTCTACGAATGGTCCGGTGCGTTTCAGGTGGTCTCGACAACGCTCATCATGGTTTCAATGCGATTCCTCAGCATTCGCAGTGGCAGCATTACCCCACCAGTTCCGGCATAGGACGGTGATTACCAAGCAGGAACTGAGGTCTTCCCGATAGGTCCTGGAACTGAGCTGATTCAACGTTGATACCAAGTTGACGATAAAGGCTTGCAAATACTTCCTGAAAATGAACGGGACGATGCTGTGGTTCTTCACCCAGTCGGTTGGTTGCACCGATCACCTGACCGCAACGCAGACCTCCACCCGCCAGGAGTGCCCCGGCGACATTCGGCCAGTGATCACGTCCGGCGTTACGGTTAATCCGGGGGGTGCGTCCGAATTCTCCCCATGCGACGATGGCTATTTCGTCCAGTAAACCGCGTTGATCAAGATCCTTGATCAGGGTTGAAAGTCCCAGATCAAACAGAGGCAGTGCTCCACGGGCTTCTCCGAAACAGTCTGTGTGCCAGTCCCAGTTGTAGTCGCCCTGAGACATCCGGCCAAACGGCCATCGACTGAATGAAAGTGTCACGCAGCGTGCGCCCGCTTCGATTACGCGACGTGCTAACAGGAACTGATTCAGATGTGTTTTGCCTTCGCGTTCGGTGGGGTATTCACGATCGAGCCCATAGCTCTGGCGAACCGAATCGTCCTCCTGGCTTAGGTCCAGTGCCTGGGCGAGCCGTGATGAAGTGAGAACGTCAAATGCCTGTTTGTGAAATTCATCAATTCCATCGGTGACACTACCACGTTCAACCTTGTGACGGAAGGAGTCAAAACTGCTCAATAGGGATCGGCGGTCAGCCAGTCGTTCCAGACTCACGCCATTGAGCACAAGATTCTTTCTGTCTACAGCATCCACTTCAAAACCCGTGTGGGCAGTACCAAGGTATCCGGCCTGGGTGGGTGCCGTACGCATGATGAAACGTTGATCCGGTTCCGTTGAAACGAGATCTATAGCCGGCGCAATCCCACTGACACGTGGACCATAGGTTTTGGAAAGTACAGCTCCCAGCGAAGGCCAACCACCCGGCGGAAATCCGGGGATCATCGGGGATGAGGGCATCTCTGCATGAGACTCCCAACCCGTCGTACACCAGTGTGTGTTGTGATCATTCTGAAAACCCACCAGTGAACGGATGAGGGCCAGTTTGTCCGATATACCAGCCAGTCGAGGCATCAGCTCACAGATTTCGATACCGGGTACGCGCGTTGCGATGGGGTTCAGTTCACCACGGATTTCAGTGGGGGCATTCGGTTTCAGGTCGTACATGTCCAGGTGGGTAGGACCACCTGGTAACAGTACCATGATAATCCCTTTGATTCGTTTACCGGACAGGGTATTTCGGGGGCCATTATCCTGCGCTTCTGCTCGAAGAATGTCTGGAAGTGACCAGCCGCCGAGTGCTAGCCCGCCTATCTTCATCCAGCTGCGTCGGGACAGTCCGTCACAGAATCGCGATTTTCTTCCGGGAATGTGCAACATGACAAGCCTCATCAAAAAGGGTACGTAGCATAGTCATTTTACGCCAGTATTCTAGCATGTAAGATACCTCGGACTCAACTTTGCTTTGTTTTCTTTAGGATAAAAAGGGAGATTGAGTGGGTGATCAGCAGCGGCACAAAGCTGGGGTAGGGCGTTGAACTTAAAGGGTTTTGCGATCAGCCAGCCCGAAATATCACTTTTGCTGGGATCAGCGAGAAGAAGGATAATCCTTTCCGGAAAACCGGTTTTGTGGAATCAGGGTAACGGGTTTCTGGAAGACGTGGTCGGTCCCGGGCAGGGAGTGGTTACCTGTAAAACGTTCCATCTTTCACGGTCGATATGACCTTCTTCAACAAGTGGTTTCTTCCACGGGAGTCCTGTCCTATTTCCCAGATCATGACGCCTCCAAGACCGAGTTTCCTGGCGAGTTGTACTTTTCTCTGAAGGGTAGCCGGTCCATTGAAGAAGAATCCACCGGCTTCATCTTCTTGGGGGGTGGGGTGAAACCTGCTTTGTATTTCAGCATAGGTAATCGCGAGGTCCTGGTTTTTCATGGATCGACCGTAAAACGGTAGTCCCAGAAGAAAGCGGCTCAGTGAAAACCCTTGTTTGGAAAAAGACCGGAGGTCAGCCTCTGCCTGCGCGAAGGTCGCATGTCGGGGGCCGTTGTTGTAGGACATCGAGTGAATGGTGTCCACCACGTCGACCCATGATTGAGGGAGATGTCTGGCCGGGTTGACGGCAATTTCAATTGGCATACCCAACGGTGAGAAACGCTTTCGAGCATCGATTAGCAGCTGTTCAAAAGAGGTTTCTTCCTGTCTTCCGAGCGGAAATTCCCAATCGAATACGATGCCCTGAATGTCCGATTGTTCACAGAACATCAACAGGTATTGCAGGAATCGCTGTCGCAATAGACTGTTTTCAGCCATCGTTGTGAAACCATCGGAACGATTCCAGCCTCCTATAGTTAACATGAGGCGGGACTGGACTTCGCTGGCAATAGCACGGGATTTCGCAAGGCGTTGCGCTGTCCAGTTGCCTGTGTCGAGGGATCCATCTTTCCGGGGTTCTACGGAAAACAAAACAAGGTCTGTCAGTCCTGCCGCCTGTGAAGAATCGAGGGTATCCACACGATAATCTGGAAGGTAGCCGGCGATTCGGAAATCCGCGGTTGGTTTCTTTTGTGTGATGGCGTAGCTACGGTTCTTAAGTAGCAGGTACCCGAGTCCTCCGGTCCGGATCAAATCGCGTCGTGTGATCATATGGTGAGGTACGGTCAAGGGGCTTGAAACAGGTGTCATACGGATGAGGTCACCGACTCTAAGTCTGGCGTTCCGGGTCAAACGGTGCGACAGAAACCAAAGGATCTCGCTTGTTAATCAAATCGCATATCAAGTGTCCGGTGACCGCCGACTGCGTAATGCCCAGCATCCCGTGTCCGGTAGCGATAAGAAGATTGGGCAGGGTGCGTGAGCGTCCGATCAAAGGGAGTCCGTCACTGGTTACGGGGCGCATTCCTGCCCAGTTTTCCATAGGGGGGTCCGCTCGAAAATCGGGTAGATAGTCACGGGCTCCGCGGAGGACAGCTTCCATACGTTTTGGGTTGACTGGAGAATCGAAGCCGGCAAGTTCCATGGTCCCAGCAATTCGGACTTTGTTTGCCCAGGGGGTAACCGCTACTTTGGCTTCAGACAGGTTGACTGGAATCCGGGGAAGGCCGGGTTGCTGTTTCAGCGTGATACTGTATCCTCTTCCGGGCTGGATGGAGAGTTGAACTCCCAGCTTGCGGGCGAGCTGAACCGACCATGCACCTATTGCAATCACCACATTTTCCGGCTGGAAAACCCCTGCGCTGGTTTCCACTTTCGAAATAGATTGTCCGGAAACATGGAGCTGATTCACGCTTGTCTGGTAGTGGCAGTCGACTCCGAGAGAGGGCAGTTGATCTGCCAGTTGCGTCACGAAACGGTCCGGAATACAGTCTGCTTCCTGCGGATAATATACGCCACCGACGAGATGTTCTCTTAAAGCGGGTTCTTTGGTGAGTACCTCCTCACGGGTCAGTAGCGTTCCTTCAATACCGTGCGCGTCAAGCAGGTCCCGTTCACGTGTGCCCTTTTCCAATCCTTTTTCGGTTCCAAACGCATACAGGATTCCACGCTGACTAAAAGTACATTCGATCTGGTAGCGGTTGATCAGTTCGCGCGTCAAGGGGACTACGTGCTGGTTGAGTGTCGCCATGGCGGTCAGTCCACGGTGCTGTGCATCGGCATTGCAATGTCGGTAAAATCGCCAGAGCCACCTTAAAACCGAAGGTCTCAGCGACGGTTTAATATAGAGGGGAGCGTCCGATTGAAGCATCCATTTCAACGTCTGTGTAACCAGACCAGGCCCAGGGATTGGGAGCGAATGGCAAGGGGTGATCCATCCGGCATTTCCATAAGAGCATTCCGCACAGGGAAAGGATCGGTCCACAATCGCGACATCACGGCCTGATTCAGCCAGGGCCAGGGCGCAGTTAACACCAACCGCCCCTGCACCAAGAACCAGATCCTGAATCCGTTTCATGAAGATTCCATTTTTTCGGGAGCTGTAACGAGTCGACGCGTACAGTCAACTCGTGACCAGAAAAGGGCTGTTAGAATGTAGATTGCGCCTACAAAGTAGAAGAGGGTTCCCCAGCCGTACCCGGCGACGTATCCCATGATGGGGCCGGCCAGGAATGCACCAATGGATCCGATGGTGTTAACCATGCCGAAGACCCGTCCGGACGCGGGGCCACCCAGATCTGTAACCGTGCCCCACCAGGTAGGTTGGCTCATATCACTGAAGAACTTGCAGAAAAATAGAACAATCATTATGGCGCGACCACTTTCGAAGTAGAGACTGGCGCACACCAGGACGGCAGCTATGGTTTTGCCACTGGCTGCAACCACGCGCCGTGCCTGCTTCCGGTTACCCATTTTGCGAATCAGGATATCGTTGAGCATGCCTCCACAGAATCCACCGAGTGCTCCGCCAAAGAGAGGCAGGCTTGCAAAGATGCCCATTTCGGCATTCCCGAATCCTTTTGCTTCTTTCAGGAAAGTCGGCATCCAGTAAACAAACAGATTGTCGGCAAATGTGCTGAGAAAAGATGCCGCGAAAAATATTCCCACGTTGATACGGTTTTCAATACTCCAGTTAAAACGTGGTTTTGCTCCCGGAGGCAGAGGAGTTTCCCCTTCCTGAATGGCTTTGGATTCCGCTTCATTAACCCAGGGATGTTCCTGAGGTTGGTTACGGAACAGTAGCCAGAAGAGGATTGCAAAAAGAATACCCAGCCCGGCAATCGAAAAGAGGGCGTTTTGCCAGCTGAGCCCGAAAACACCCATCAGCAGTGAAGCAATGAGCAAAGAGGAGCACGCCCCTCCCGCACGACCAGCAAAGGAAGATACAAAACCCTGAACCGACGTGCGAACGGACAGAGGGAACCAGCTCTGGGTGACTTTACCCAGACTCGGATAGGCTGCAGCCTGGGTGATGCCGAGCAAAAGTCTGACGATTACCAGTTTCCAGAATCCGGTTACCACTGCCGGGCCGGCAACCACGCAAGACCAGAGTATGGCTACCAGGGGAATGATCGTGCGAGGACCAAACAGGTCGCCGGCAAGTCCGCCTGGGAATTGTCCGATGGCATACGTCAGACTGAACAGTCCATCCAGCCAGCCCACCTGCTCTTTGGTAAGAAGCGTGTCCTCAAGCAGGTCGGGTTTGATGACTCCCCAGGCATAACGATGGAGGTAGTTGATGAAACTGGTTGCTGCTGCAAGCAGGAAAATCATCCATCGTACGTTGCTGGCACGTGTTTGCTGCTGACTTGGGGATTGCCAGGTTGCCATCTGCTGAGCTCTTTTCCAGATAAGTTCCGTCAGAGGGGCTCCACTGCGCGTATCCTAGCAGAATCCATCCCCGTTCGGTCAATGAATTCGTCATGCTTCGGGCTGATTTGAATATGTGGTTCTGGACGAAAGAGGGCCAGTGAAATCGGTCAGAGTCTACATGGAAAGGAGTCGACGGGGTGGTTCTTGTGGTTTCTGTATGCCTTGTTGGCAGTTTGAATTTTGCATGCTGCCTGCTGATTGCATACGATACAGCCACGAATGCGGTGATACGGATTCGGGCATGAGGCAAGTCGAGCTGGAAAGAAGAGCCCAACAGGACCAGTTAGTTTATCAGGAACATCATTGAATTCACGGTGGGTATACCAACTTGGGAGGACGCGATGCGTTGTTTGATTTGTAAGGCAGGGTGGATGGTTGTTCTGGGAATCATGCTTTCGATAAACCCTCGATTGCAGGCTGAACAGACCATTGAAATTTCCGAACCTCTTTCACCTCCAGGCTGGGCATTACTGCAACAACAACTGCTTCACGCCAACAGTGAGGCGTGTCGTATTTTCTTCGATCGTTATTTCGATGAGCGTGGTTATCTGTTGTGCGTGGAACGCTGGGGGGGGGATGATGGTCCTGACGATGCCCCTGAGAATATGCTTCACTGGCCGTTTCTGCATGCTCTGGGAGGTGCCGAAAATGTTCTGACCATGTACAAGCATGGCTGGGAAGGACACCTGCGACAATTTACAGAAGCGAAAACCGTGGATGTTCCGTTTGCACGCGATGGAATGTATTACAAAGAATTTCCCGTCATGTTTGACTGGCTGCACAACAGTGAGGGGCTTACGGTATTCAATAATCAGGGGCTGTCGGATCCGGACAATCTGAAATTCCGCCATCGTGTGCGACGTTATGCCGGTTTTTATCTCAATGAAGATCCGGGCGCTCCCAACTATGATCCGGAACACAAAATCATACGCAGTATGTTTAATGGCAGCCGTGGTCCTCTGCTGCGTAAGGCTACGGGTCTGGACTGGGCCGGTGATCCGATTGAAGTAGGTAATCGTTTTGGTCTGCGCCATGGCGAAGAATCGTATGAACAGATGATTGCCCACTTCCGAGATTACAACGACATAGTAGGGGATCACCCATCCAATCTCGTGTCGACCTCACTGGCCTTGAACGGGTATATGCTTGACCATGAGGCTAAGTACAAGGACTGGATTCTCGAATATGTCAATGCCTGGCGGGAACGAATGATCGCTAATGGAAATATCATTCCATCCAACATTGGACTTGATGGGACCATTGGAGGTAATGCGGATGGCAAATGGTATGGCGGGGTTTACGGTTGGGGATTTTCGGTGGTCATACCACAGACCGGAGGACTGGCGCACCGTAACACGACACATCTGGGTTTTCCCGGCTTTATGAATGCGTATCTGTTGACCGGTGATGACCGGTATCTGGATCCGTGGCGCAAGCAGATTGACCTTATTAACGCTCAGGCCAAACAGGTTAACGGAACACTGATGTACCCTCGTAATTACGGAGACCAGGGCTGGTACAATTTCAGCCCTCAGAAATACAGTTCTAATGCGTTTGAGATCTATTATTTTTCGATGCAGGATCGCGATAGAAAACGCATTGGTTCGAATGGCTGGTTGAGTTTTCTGGAGGGTAATAATCCAGATTATCCCGAGCAGAGTCTGCGGCAGGATCTCGAACATGTGCGAAGCCAGGTTGAAAATGTGAGAAACGATCCAACGACTCCGGATACCCGGTTAACGGACGATTCCATGAGGTTTAATCCGGCCAGCGTTCGTTCACTGGTAGAGCAGATGGTGGGTGGGCTCATAGGGGGCAAGAACCGTCTCGTGCTGCATTGTCGATTACGATACTTTGACCCTGAGAACAATAGGGCTGGCCTTCCACAGGGAGTGTCTGCGTTAATTGATCGAATGACCGGTGACCGTGTTTCGGTCACGCTGGTGAATACCGATCCGATCAATACACGGTCGGTGGTCGTACAGGCCGGTGGTTACGGAGAACATCATTTTGTTTCGGTTCAGTCTGACGGTCAATCGGAAGAAACCCTGTCGTTGAACGCTCAGGACTTTACGGTTCGACTGGCCCCTGGTGCTGGCAGGAGAATGACACTGAAGATGAAACGTTTTGTCCACCAACCCCGACTGGCTTTTCCCTGGAATGCCCGATAACCTTTGACCGGAAACCATCCTGAACCGGGTTTGGTGGCCTGATGCCGCTGTCCGTGAGACATGCGGAAACAGAGGTTGGCCAGGCGATCGGTGAAGAGACAGGTGTTTGTCACTCCATCAAAGAAAGGTATCTGAAAGATGATGCGAACCAGTGCCCTGTTCCTTTTTATTGTATTTGCAACCGGTTTGTTTCAGCAACCGGATCCGGTGAACCCAGATCCGGAATCACCGCGTCCGATAGCTGCTGAAGATACTGTTTTTCTGGAAGCGATGACCTGGATGGAAATTCGGGATGCGATACGTCAAGGGAAAGATACGGTATTAGTTGCGACTGGTGGCGTGGAACAGAATGGCCCCTATCTGGTCACCGGTAAGCACAATTATGTGTTGCGTGGAACCACAGAAGCCATCGCTCGACAAATGGGAAATGCTCTGGTAGCCCCGATCGTGCCTTTCGTTCCGGAAGGTAATATCGATCCCCCCACCGAGCACATGAAATATCCTGGCACGATCAGTGTGACCGAACAAACGTACCAGAGTCTGCTGACGGACATCTGCCAGTCGTTACGCATCCACGGGTTTCAACGCATCGTTCTTCTGGGTGACAGCGGGGGCAACCAGACTGGACTGAAGGTGGTTTCAGACAAGCTGACCCGCCAATGGAAAGAGAGAAATGTGGCCACACAGATTCGATATGTTCCAGAATACTACGATTACGCGGTTCTCGGCGATTGGCTGGAAGAACAGGGGCTTCACCAGGAACCGGAAGGATACCACGACGATTTTGCCATGACTGCCATGATGTTGACGGTCGATCCGTTGTCGGTGCGCATGAAACAGCGTATCGCTGCTGGCAATTTTCGGATTAACGGTGTGGAACTGGCACCGGTTGAACAAACGCTTCAGTGGGGCAGACGTATTGTGGACTATCGAGCCCGCAAGACGGTCAAGGCGATTGCCACGGCGTTTGAATAATCAATAATCGGTGGATTGAAAGACAGGTTTCAACGGTCGGGAGTGTCGACAGAGAGTCCCGTTCCGGCATTGAGATATCCTGTTTCATCTCAGGGGAATGTCTTCTGCAGCAACACGACTGATAGCGGAAGTTCCGGGTTTCCCCCGCCCAAGGGGGGCTGAAGTGAGGTTGTCTGATGTGATGTGGCCTGTTTGGCCGGTTGGGATTCCATGTTCTTTTTGCGCACCAACCATATATTGCGAAAATAGACCGGTGTACCTTGCTGGAAAATAATCGGCCCGGGCCTGGGTGTTTCGGGTGCCTGTCCGTGTGTTTCTTTCTGGAGTTCTAGATTCTGGTGTATCAGGACACCGTTATGCCAGAGTGTAATACGTGCAGGCTTTTTTTTGATTCCTTCCGGACTATACCTGGCGCTGGTAAAAAAATAGTCATAGGTTTGCCAGGTGAGCGGTGGAAGACACATGTTAATCCGTGGTTCTGCCATTCCAAAGACCTCGCCACAAAAGTTTTTTCTGTGTGTGCCGCCAAAGGAATCCAGAATTTCAATTTCGTAACGCCCCTGGATGATGACACCGCTGTTGCCGCGATGTGAGCCACGGGCATGAGGCATGTAAGGTATACGAAATTCCAGGTGCAGCTGGTGATCGTCCAGAGTGGTACGGGTCTGACATCCGGGAGCTAGGAGATTGTCCAGCTGGATCTGTCCTTGGTCCAGGGCATCGGTCGAGGTGCCGTCAAAAACAATTTCAGCGCCTTGGGGAGGCTTCATATTAAGAGAAGGACTTTGTCGCTGTACTTTCTTGAGTCCACCGAGCAACCGACCTTTGTCCCTGACCTCTGCGATCTTTCCTTTGATGGTCACTTCGACGGGGTCATCAAGATCTTTCAGGCTGACAACCTCTGCGATGCGTTGACCACTTGCCTGTTCTGTGGGGTCACCTTGTTTCCAGCCTGCACCGGGCAGTCCGCCGATCAAGGCTTCTGCCTCAAAGACACCGTTGCTTCGAGCTACTACCTGCAGGCCGATTCGGTATGTGGTTCCGTCACTGGTCAGAGTTCCCAGGTATTCGCCCTGGGTGTGGAAATCCTTGTCGGCTTTGGAAGGATCGACAATCGCCGCTGGGCAAGGGGTGGTTTCTGTGAAAACCAGTGGCAGGATCCCGAAAAATACGATATTGCAATGCATTATAAGGATAGCAAAGGCCATGCTTTACTCCCGTGGAGTCTGGAAAGTCAGATTCAGTACATAATGGATGTGTCTTATTTTGAGAATCGATCGTAAAGGAATCAAGCGGTTTAGAGGAGTGAGTTGTCTGGTGGTTATTTGAAGCAAGCGTCGAACGGAAACCGGCCATTGAAAAATGTAGCTCCGGCTGGCTCGGGTAAAGGAGTAAAATTTTGTTTACGTGGTGAAATGGTGATCCTGCTTGGTGCACCGAAGAAAAAAAGATAGTATGTTAATACGAGCGTTAAGCCACGACTCCGGAGGGTGCTTGATGAGCGGAACCGGTTGTAAGAATTACCAGAATACATTCAGTCGAAGATCCTGGGTCGGATCTGGCCTGGGGGCGATTTGTGTACCCGTCGCACTGCAGTCAAGTGTGATGAGCCAGATAGTCGGTCAGGTGCCTCGTGACACGGCGATCATCCAGTACTGGCTGAATGGTGCAGCCAGTCATTTTGAAACGTTTGATCC
>CAXEIY010000034.1:0-5366 GCA_963996245.1 uncultured Planctomycetia bacterium
GTATTAAGGTGAAACGATTGCGGGAACCTGTGTGATAACCGCGGGTCAATCAACCGTAGAAATATGTAAAATGATGCCATGATTGGTAAACAAGGAGAGCCGAAAATCGTAACCGGACCGTCTGAGGATTTATTCTCCGCGTGTGAGTTGGAGGAAAGCTTTCCGTAGCTTACGTGTGACCGGTCCCACGGTCCCGTCTCCAATGTGACGTCCATCACAGGAAACAACAGGAATAACCTCTGCTGCGGTTCCGGTAAGAAAACATTCGTCAGCACGGTAGATGTCGTGTTGCAGTAAATCCATTTCTTTTACCTTGTAACCGGCCTCTTCAGCCAGTTCCATTACGGTTGTTCGTGTAATTCCTTCAAGAATTCCAGCACTCGTTGGTGGTGTCTTGAGAATCGAATCATGCACGACAAAGATATTGTCACCACTGCATTCGGCGACCTCGCCTTTGTGATTCAGCATGAGCGCTTCGGGACAATCGGCATCCGTACCTTCGATTTTGGCGAGGATGTTATTCAGGTAATTCAGTGACTTGATACGTGGGCTGAGGGCACCGGGGTGATTGCGGATGGTGCTGACGGTCATGATGGAGAGACCCGTTTCATACAACTCATCCGGATAGAGGGTAATACGGTCTGCGATGACGATGACCTGTGGTTCACTTGTTTTTCGTGGATCGAGTCCCAGATAACCAGATCCACGTGTAACGACCACCCGGATGTACCCGTCATCTGTGATCTGATTGGTCTGCAACGTGTCCACAATGGCATTTCCCAGCTCTTCGGGTGACATGGGAATGGTCAGTCGAATGGCTTTTGCGGATTCATAGAGTCGTTTAAGATGTTCTTCGAGCTTGAAAGGGTTTCCACCATAGCTGCGAATTCCTTCGAATACTCCATCCCCGTATAAAAGGCCGTGATCGTAGACACTGATCTTGGCATCATCTTTGTCGTATAGTTGTCCGGATATATAAACCTTGGTTGTCATGTTTTGTTCTGGATTAAGAATAGAGAGAGATTAGATTCACTTTGTGTTGTCGCCGATCTTTACGATGTTTGATCGGAGCAGACTACTACATGGTATCAAAACGAAAGCATAGCATTGACACAAAAGAAAAAGTACACAGGGGCTGCCTGATCTGGCAGTGTCTGTTACAGGTGTGAGGAATTTCGTGATACCGTTCTATTGCCGACGAAATCTACCGTGTTGGCCAGGAAGACCCGCTACAGAGGCACACCTTCGTATTGAATCTGTCGTCGCGATGGGGGTACCGAAGATGGGGAGGAGCTGATTGTCTGTATCATTCCTTCTTCGAGTCGAACGATCCGGTCAGCTTGCTGAGCGATGGACAGGTCATGAGTGACCATGATGACAGTGAGATTGTTTTCCGTGTTGAGTCGACGCAGGAGTTGGAGAATTTCCTGCCCGGTTTCACTGTCAAGATTACCAGTAGGTTCATCTGCAAGTAGGATGTCTGGTTCGGATACGATAGCTCGTGCGATAGCTGCACGCTGCATTTCACCTCCAGAGAGTTCAGAAGACTTGTGTGTCAACCGGTGCCCCAGTCCCACTTGTTCGAGAATCTGACAGGCTTTGGTCCGCTCTTGTTGACGCATTCTCAAGAAACGTCCGATCGGATTTCTAATCATTGCCGGGAGAAGAATGTTTTCGAGAGTGTTCAGTTCCGGCAAGAGGTGATAGAACTGGAAAATGAAACCAAAAACACGGTTGCGCAGTCGATCCTGTTCGGAAGGGGAAAGCATGTCGATTCGCTTTCCTTCGAGCAGCAAGGCACCCGCATCGATCTGGTCCAGTGTGCCCAGAAGGTGCAGCAGCGTGCTTTTTCCGGATCCTGAAGTACCAATAATGCTGACGAATTCACCGCGCTCAATCTGGAAGGAAACTCCTTTCAAGACAGGTATGCGCAGCGATCCTTTGTAGTAAGATTTTTCGATGTCGATGGCAGACAAATGAGTTTGCGACATGATACTACCCTATGTTTTCAGTCCAGCCACAGTGCAGGTTTGGTTTGGATTCGGATGTAGATAAACAACAGAGAGAGGGTGGTTCTGTTTGCGGACATCGGGTTTGGTCAGTGTTACTGGTCATATCGGAGTGCCTCAACCGGATGAAGTCGGGCTGCTCGTCGTGCCGGTAAAATACTCGAAGCGACCGCAATCAGCAGTGCGCCACCGACGATCCATGCTACGGTAAACGGGTTGACGAGTGTAGGAATCGTAGAAAAATAATAGATGCGTTCGTCGAAAACTTTATGACCCGTGATCTGGCTGACCAGCCACTCGATCTCATTAATATAATGTACGAAAAGTAAGCCCATGGTCATTCCCAGACCACTTCCGATTATACCCAGGGACAAACCATATGACAGAAAGATGCCCATGACACCGCGGCTGGATGCTCCAATCGCCTTTAGAATGCCAATGTCACGTGTTTTTTCGACAACGATCATGTAGAAAATGGCCAATATACCGAACCCCGCCACGGCAATGATGAGAAACAACAGCACATTTAAGATGCTGGACTCGATGTCGACTGCCGCAAGCAGCGGACCCTGTTGTTGCTCCCAGGTGTGTACCGCAAACTGTGAGCTTGGAAAGAGTTTCCTTAGTTCAGATACGACCACCGGTGCATCAGCATAATCGTGGAGTTTGATTTGAATCGAAGTGGCGTATCGGGTTCCCGTTTCCGGATCGACCATTCCGCGCAGGTATTGCAGTTCTTTCAGCGGGACAAACGCGAAATGTGCGTCATACTCGCTCATGTTACTTTTGAAATAATCGACAACCGTTGCGTTGTCATAGACTGGTTTCGGAGGTTGTCCGGCAGTAGGAAGAGTCAGTTTGACATCGTCTCCCGGCCGCACCATGGAAATCTCTCTGGCGTTCCCTTTTGCGTCCTGATGGCGATAATTGACCAGCAGATGACCAAGAATGATTCTCATGGTTTGAGGTGCTGCAGGATCATAGGAGGAGGTGTCATCGGCCAGGTCCCATGAGTCCAGGGAATCTTCCTGCCCGAAAGAGTCAAAGGGATCGGAGTTCTGCAACGCATCAGATTCAAGGGGAGTGGACTTTTCAGAGTCCGAATAGGTGTCGTTGAGAACAGTCGGCGCATTCGCCTGAGCACGACCGGTCGCAGGACCGGATTCCTGAAGGGGAGTGGGTGAGGCCTCCGAAAAAGGGTTGGTATCCTCTATGGTGTCGGGAGAAAGAACCGAGGCGTCGGAGGACATATTCTGCCGGGCTGCAAAAACTTTCCTGCGATGTTCAGTGGCCTTTGCGCCGAGATCAAAAGAGGGGTAGTCGCGTTTTTCGGGATCCATGAGATGTTCGGCAAATCGGCCGACTCGTGCCCGCCCTTCGGGATCAATTCCAATGACTTGAACAGGAGTGGTAATCCATTCACCCATGAACTGATAACTGACCATGCCGACAATTTCTACAGTCGGTGTCATGGCAGCGATCTTGTCTCCAAGATTCTCACGAATTAAAGCGATTTTTTCTTCCGGATCAGGAAACCCGTTCATTGTTCGTGAATCGATTTTGATATCCGCAAGAATAGCGTGAAGACGATCCCGCATTTCGGTGGAAAAACCCGCCATTACGCTGTTCACCACGATCAGAGTGGCAACACCGAGCGTGACACTGATGATTGAGGCCAGTGCGATCCATCGTGTGCGCACGTATCGCCAACACAGCAGGTATTTGTACATAGCTTGGTTACTTTTCGGGTCTTAATAGGGGAAAAAAGATCACATCCCTGAGATTTTGTCGGTTGGTCAGAAGCATGACAAGGCGGTCGATACCGATTCCCAAACCACCTGCGGGAGGCATTCCGTGTTTGAGTGCACGTACAAAGTCATCATCCATACGGGCCATGGATTCGTCTTCGGGAAGACCATCGAGTTGCGTAAGAAAGAGTTCTTCCTGGAGTACGGGATCATTCAGTTCCGTGTAAGCATTGGCAACTTCCATCCCCGCAATGTAAAGCTCAAAACGTTCGGCTATTTCAGGGCAGCCCTGTTTTCGTTTCGTAAGCGGACACAGTGAAGCCGGGTAATCCTTGACAAAAACCGGCCCTTCAAGTTGGCTTTCCACAACTTCTTCGAACACCTGGTTCACAATGACATCCGGATGTTTGTGTGAGGTTTCTATTCCGTACTTTGCAGCGGTTTTTGCAACCTTTTCCGAATCTTCCATGGCAACACCGGTATGTTGCTGAAAAAGTTCGGAATAGGTTTTTCTGGGCCAGGGTGGCTCCAGGTCAATGGTCTGATCCATCCAGGGCAATGAAGAGGTTGCTCCAATCGAATCGATGGCTCGAATGACCAGTTGCTCAGTCAGGTCCATCATACTTTCGTAGTCGCCATAGGCCTGATAGGCCTCGAGCATGGTAAATTCAGGATTGTGTCTTGCATCGATACCTTCATTTCGGAAGACGCGGCCGATTTCATATACCCGCTCGATGCCACCTACGAGTAGCCGCTTGAGATGCAGCTCCAGTGCAATTCGCAGAACGAGGTCCAGATCGAGTGCATTGTGGTGTGTAACAAATGGACGAGCGGCAGCACCTCCAGCGTGGACATGTAGTGTGGGCGTTTCGACTTCAACGTAACCGGTGTCTGCCAGGGTCTGTCGGATGGAGTGAACAATCCGGGTGCGTTTCAGAAAAGTGTCCAGCACCCCGGGGGTATGAATCAGATCCAGATGACGGTCTCTCTGGCGTGTTTCGACGTCTACCAGGCCATGAAATTTCTCAGGTGGCGGAAGCAGCGATTTTCCCATGAAGTGAAGCTGTTCGGAAAATACGGTAACTTCTCCTGTACGGGTACGGCCTACGGTACCGTCGACAGCTATCCAATCCCCGAGGTCAAAACAGTCGGCCAGCTCCCATGTGGTTTCGTCAACTTGTTTGCGGCCGACAAAGAGTTGAACCTTTCCGGTTTGATCTTGAAGGTCAATAAATCGCGCACGCCCCATATTGCGGCGTGACATGATGCGACCGGCTACACGGACGGCAGGTCCTTTCTGATCATCCTCAGGGCAAAGGTCCCGCACCTGGGCAATCGGTTGATGATGATCGATCCGATGTCCCCAGGGATCTTGCCCGAGTTGTTCAATGCGCTGCAGTTTTTCGCGCCGATCTGTTTCAAATTTGTCCAAGATTGTTCCGTTTGTGCAATTCAGAAAGGGTAGTAAGCAGGAAACGGTTTTTCCGTTCCGTCATTAAAATCGTCTTCATCAAGAGGCCAGGGTTGCCTATTGCGTCTTACGAATGCCATGTTAAAAATCCGGGATCGGTGGTCTGATCAGCGTGTCCACAGCAGATCGATGTGCAGA
>CAXEIY010000035.1:0-11691 GCA_963996245.1 uncultured Planctomycetia bacterium
CTGTGTCAGGACAGTAAAGGATCGTCGAGTCCCGCTTCCAGAAATCCTTTTTGACGCAGCTGGCAGGCATCACAGTTTCGGCACGGTCGACCATTTTGCTGGGGCGAATAACAGGAATGAGTCAGACTGTAGTCGACTCCCAGTTCGGTTCCTTTCTGAATGATGGCACTCTTGCTCATGTTAATCAGAGGGGTGTGAATTCGAAATTGTCCCTTACCTTCCACACTGGCTTTGGTCGCAAGTTGGCTGAGATTTTCAAACGCACGGATATACTCCGGGCGACAGTCCGGATAACCACTGTAGTCCAGTGCGTTTACGCCAATGAAAATATCGAAAGAGGCCAGGGTTTCTGCCCATGCCAGCGCAAGGGAGAGAAAAACAGTATTGCGTGCCGGTACATAGGTGACAGGAATGCCTTGAGATCGCTGCTGTTCCGAGCGTCCATGAGGGACTTCAAGTGAGCCGGTCAGAGCGGAGCCTCCAAAGAGAGAGAGGTCAATAGAGATAATATGATGTTTGGTTACTCCCCATCGAGTACCAATCAGGCGGGCAGCCTCAACTTCGAAATCATGGCGCTGACCGTATTCGACGGTCAGTGCATGAATCTGAAACCCTTCTTCTTTTGCGATGGCCAAAGTGGTAGTGGAGTCAAGTCCGCCACTCAGCAGCAAAACGGCTTTAGGTGAAGATGGAAGGGACATGGAAAGATGAGTCCTTTTTCAAATTCGGGGTGTTAAGTTGGAGATTGAACCAAAGGGGATGCACGGCCAATGGTATCTTGTTAAAAGGGTTTTGATTGGGGAGAGACAATCCGATCTGTTGTGGTCAGATCAGCAGGAATGTTATGTCAGGCACGCCGAAACGGACGATACTTGAATTTACACGATTATGTCGAAAAGATACATTTCAGGTAGTAGGATGGCTCATATTTGTCCGGAGTCATGTGACGTTATTATAGAACTGGAAAATTTCTACAACGATGAATCAAAAATCGGAAACGAATGTCCGCACAGAGCTTTTGGAAATATTTGACAATGATTACCCGGATCGTGCTTACACGATTGAAATTGTTTGTCCGGAATTCACTTCGGTATGTCCCAAGACAGGACAGCCCGATTTTGGGACAATTTGTGTTGAATACATACCGGCCAAGCATTGTATCGAGTTGAAATCGTTGAAACTCTACCTGCAGCAGTTTCGAAACGAAGGAATTTTCTATGAAAATCTGACCAATCAGATTCTGGATGATCTGGTATCCGCCTCTCATCCGGTTCATATGAAGATTTTAAGCCAGTGGAGGCCACGCGGAGGAATCAGTACGGACATTACCGTTCACTACGATCGTGATGAGCATTCACGGAGTGGCTGATTCCTGTTTTACCTCATGGACGCAGGACCCTGGTCTCGACAGATCCCTGGGTGTGTCAGTTGAGCAGATGCTCCAGGATAATGGTGCGAAGGGACTGGGAAAATTGGCCACGTGAGAGAACGTGATCACATCCCGCGGATTTGGCTGCTTCAAGTTGCTGAATGTTTACATGGGATCCGAATGCGATAGCCGGTGCTGAGATTCCATTGGATCGAATTTGCTGAAGCAGTGTGTCTACGGCAGCAGGTATCGTCGCCAGATCTATCAGGATGCATCCATACTGGAAGTGCTCTGCTGGTTCTTGTAATCGATCCAGATGGGATACGACATCCACTTTTGTATTGCAGTCTTTTGCCATGGCTGTAACGCGGGAAGAGATCATCAGATCACTACTGATCAACAAGCCGTGTTTGCTGGGTGAAGAATCAGAGGAAGATTGGGCCATATTGAGTACCGAAAAACCAGAAATAAGGGAGGCTAGGGTGTTCGCGAAGAGGTCGCTCTGGGAAACAGCCCTCGAAGCGTCATAGCATATCTGAAAAGTGGCTTTTCGGCCATGGTGTGTTGGTTTGGAAAAAGAACCACTGGCTAGGAAAAAAATAATTGTAAGTGTTTGGTAAGGTCCCGGGCGGTAAGAACGGTGACTGCTGAGAGCGCAGCTCAACCTCCAGCCGCAATCATTGGCCAGATAACCTGTCTCGAAAAAAGCGTCTTCAAAATCTATGGTAATCCGTTCCAAACAACCAATTGTCAGCAGCTGTGGGAGGAATGACAGATGGTCTGTTCGGGAAAAATGTCCGAAATATTCAACCCTGCTGTGCGCTTACCGTTTCAGTTCAGCGATGTCGGGGCGGTAAGACTGTCGTTCCTTGCAGGTCCATGTTGCGTCATCCGGACGGTGTTTATTCAGCCAGGTACGCAACGGCACGTCGTTTTCTTCGGGCGCATAACAACTGTTGTTGCTCGGGCGGTCACCAAGAATCTGGCCTTGAATAGGATCGAGATCGGGATAAAGGTGTTCAACGGTCATTTCATCCTTAGGACGCAGCCAGCGATAGCTGTATCCCATAAAGAGCACCTTACGTGTGATGTCCGAGTGATTCAGACTCCGTGAATGCCAGATGCGACGATCAATAATGACAGCGGTTCCCGGTGAGACACAAATGGGAATGGCGCCGGCCGGGTGAGAAACGCCATCTTGTGGAACATCGATTTCATCGTGAAGATGAGAGCCCGGTACAATCAAAGTGTTGCCCCGACCGGGCTCGGATACGTCGCTGATGTAGTACGATACCTTCAACGATAGTCTCGGGCGGGGGCTGGATTCGATTTCATCGTTCACTCGCATGCTGTCCTGGTGCCAAGCGGCATTGGGGCTTCCCGGGGGTGGATTGGGGTCGCTCGGTGGGCTTATGGCAAGGTGTGAGTGATACAGATAGATGTTCCAACCGAGAATCCCCCACACTTTCGGGAATGTGGTTTCACAGTCGATCATCTCCAGGCACACCGGATCTTCTGTAACGATGTTACCTTGGCTGTAGGCATCGTGTGGCCCGAGACCCTCGCGTTGTTTCCTGGCCAACAGCCGGTCGAATGCCTCGTTCAGACGGTCTAACCGATTCTGTGATAAGGCGTTTTCAATAATCAGGTACCCTGACTCTTCAAACTGGATACGTTCGGAATCCCGAAGGCAATGCACAAGGCAACTCGGATCCATGGGCTCACCTTTCGATTGAATGGACAATTGGTCTGGAACGAGAACAACCTGTTTTGTTTATCTTCTGAGGAGGATGCACAATCTTGCCAGTATAGTACTGGACTCCTTTATTCCATACAACCTAACCGACTTCATGGAAACGCGTCACCGTCAAAAGTGTGTCTAAGCGGTTAGTTACAGAGAGTCAGAGAGTATTAACAGGGAGCTGCACCATAAGCAAATGAATCCGGACAACGCTCGGATTCGGTTACCTTTGGTGTGGTTATCGTTCCAGCCGTTAGAGGCTATCGTGCCAAGGTCACGATGATTTTGGACCAGGGAAGGGAGCCGTTTCCAGACCTGGTTCCTCGAAATGGCCCGTCTCGCTTGTACTGTACACCTAAGGCAAAGATACCGCCTGACTGGCCAGTCAGGATTGTTAATATGACGAGGCTTTACGGGGGATGAAATCAAGCTTCTAACGATTTCTCACGTGTGGACCGGTACCCTTTCCCAGGACACTCAAGAGCGTGCTTTAAGGATTTTAATCACGATCGCCTGAAGCATTAAATAGGCGACTATCATTCCAGTCCACCAAGAGGTCTGACTGAATCGATTGCTGTCAACAAAATGGCGCGGTATCAGCACCGTGGCTCCGATAAGACCGAAGGCAATGAGAATTCGCACAAGCAATTTCTGGTCTTCGTGCAGCGGTTGTTGACTAAAGTGTGAGGACTTTTTGTCTTCGGTCATCGTTGATTCCCGGTACACCCATTCCCATCTTTCGGTAGGGCATCTAGCCAAGCGCGTTTCCCTCCAACGATCGGCAACATCAACGAAGTTGCGTCCAAATCGATTGTCAGCCTGGCACCTGGTGTCGGCCAAAGTGTGAAATCCTGGTCACTGGAAAAGATCATTAATCCAATCTGCTGTCCCTCAGGGATGATCTGGTCATCCGGCTGGAGATCGAATTTAAGTTGATAGAACCTACCTGGCTTTAAAGGCTCACTTTCCGTAAGCGACTTATGGTTTTGTGGATCGGCCCAGCCGCGAGTGATGAGGTTGTCTGTAATCTTTGCGCCCCTGGCCGTATTCCATGGAAGTGACACCAACCAGACGGAGAGATTGGCCGCTTCGCGATCGCACGCCAGGTTGATCTCGATGCTTGGAGTACCAGAAATATGGACAGGTCCTTTTAGTGCAGGCGTTACATAAATCAAACGATGCGTTGTCGACTCAGCCCGCGCCAGCGATTCTCCATTGAAGGAATAATTATCAATCAACGACTCGAAGCCTTGGTTTTTGCTGACAACAGGCTGCAGCACACCGCGTTTCGGCGCGCCTGGTTGCAGATGAAAAACAACAGTTTTGGCCTGAGGGTTTGGATAGTCGTCGTAGGCGGTCGGTTTGTCGCGTGCATCGTTTTCACGAACGATCCAAACACGAGAGTCCTTTTCTACGTCATTTTTAACTTCATGTAGATATCGCGAGAACCAACGATTCATCAACTTCATGGGTGGAGGACCACCGTGACCACCTTGATGGAAGAACGCTTGATAGGGAAGCCGTTTTCTTTTGACTGCTTCCAGAATACGTACGCTGTGCTCGGGAACAACATTCCAATCATTGAACGCGTGTGCCATCAATATAGCGGCCTTCATGGGGTCGATATCATTGAGATAATCGCGTCCCGCCCAGAAGTCGTTGTAGTCACCGGTTACGCGGTCCAGGTTGTGATGCATCAGTTCATCACGAATCATGGTGTCGCAAGTCGTTCGCATCGTTTCTGGACCACTGTGAATGAATTCGTATAAACAATCGATGTCCTCACCCATAAAACCAAACGGATGTCGGACCAAGCCATTCGATCGATAGTAGTGATAGTACGAGGTATTGGGGGCAATCGGGATGATTGCTTCCAGTCCTTTAACACCGGTGGTAGCTGCCGCCAACGGAATGGTGCCATTGTACGACGTTCCCGTCATGCCGACCCGGCGAGTACTCCAACTGGCAGACACCTGTTCGTAACCGTCGCTGGTGGTAAACCCATCCGCTCGATCACATAGCCAGTCAATAACTGCTTTTGGAGCGAGCGATTCATTGTCTCCACCAACGGTTGGACAACCTTGTGACAATCCGGTTCCTGGTGAGGAGGAATGAACAACGATATAGCCACGTGGTACCCATCGCTTTGCGTGCGACTTGGATATGATAGGCCGCATGCCTTTGCGTTGAACGGGTGGCTGAAACGTGCGTTTTTTAGGTTGCTTTCCAAGTTCCTGGTGCGGGTCCCAGAAAAATTCCTTACCGGCGTTTCCGGTACCTGCAAAATATGGGCTGGAAACATAAACAACCGGAAGTTTCAGCCCTTCAGTTTCTGTCTGGCGCGGACGCGTGACACTTACATGCATTCGATCGAGACGGCCATCTTTATCCGAATCGAACTCCGTTTCCACCCATAGATCATGTCGAATCCAGTAGTCTGGATCTTTGAATCCGTCAACAATTTGGGCTTCACCTTCTTTAAAAACGGGTATCGTTCGTGAGTCGTTTTTTACTGTTTCGGTGTGCTTGTCATCCCCATGTGCCCTTTGTGACAGAGTGAGCACAACCAGGAGTGTTAAAACAGAATAGTACGACTTGTTCATCACAAAACCTCGGATATCTCAGGAGATGAATAATCTAAATGTCATCATTTTAAATCCCGCCTGCCGTCCAAGGTGCTTGAGGTTTATTTGATTCTGTTATTCAAGACTGACTGGATCACGAATAGTTGGGATACTCTTTTGTAACCGGTAACAGTATGACATTCCGGTTAGTTCTAACGGTCGTCTGCAATGCGCTTTGTGAATTGGCACCCGGCATGATAGCACGCCTGATGTTAACCGGCGCATAGCACAGAAAAGACCGCGGTCAACGAATCTGCCAGGTTGAGGAACGCTACCGCGGTACTATCCGAATAATTCCATCACCGGTTTACCCGTAGTGATGGGACGTGAAATGCCGCTATTGTTCTGTGGGTCGTTTAACGGGATGTCGAGTGCGTGGTAGATCGTGGCAGCCAGTTCCTCAGGGCGAATGGGGTCACTTGTGACATAGGCACCGTGCTTGTTGGACTTGCCATACACCTGTCCACCACCGATCCCGGCCCCAGCCAGAATAGAAGAGAAGCATTTGGGCCAGTGCTGACGTCCAGGGGGTTGCTGGGTAAGTACGTTGGGTGTGCGGCCAAATTCTCCGGTCACAACAACGAGGGTATTGTCCATCATGCCGCGTTCCTTGAGGTCAGACAGCAGTCCGGAAAGCGCCTGGTCCAGCCGTGGCAGGCAAAATCCCATGCCGTAAGAGCCGTTCCCGAATGCGTTGCCCATCCCCATATTTCCGCCATGCATGTCCCAGCTACTACTGGGTGGCCCTTTCGTATCGTGGGGGGCCTGTCCTGTCCATCCGTTAACGGTGACGTAACGAACGCCAGCTTCGACCATGCGTCGGGCAAGAAGCAGGTTCTGCCCGAGAGGATGTCGTCCGTAACGATCACGTGTCTGTTCTGATTCATGGTCGAGGTCAAATGCTTCTCGGCCTTCTGGGCGCGTCATCGCGTCATAGGCCTTCTCTCGCAAATCCGACCAGTCCTTACCGATTGCGTCCTTGGACAATACATTGCTTTCTATGTCGCTGAGTAAGGTACGGCGTTTAGCAAGGAGTTTTTCATCACCGAGGTCGTAAATTGGTGGAGGTGTGAAGTTTGCCATCGCTGGATGATTTTGTGCCGAGCCGACGAATACCGGTGCGTATGCTGAGCCGAGGTATCCACCAATGCCAATGTTCGGTGCACAAAAAACCGGTGGGCCAACACATTTAATCAACCACGCGTTGGAGACGATGTTACGCGTGCTGGGTCTGTATTTGGTTATAAATGACCCCAAGTAAGGTTGGTCATCCGGAACACCCTGTTGAACGCGTTTGACAGATTGACCACTTAGCAGATGGTGCATCGCATCGAAGTGGTTGCTGATAGACCCCGGATGGGTCATGGAGTTGATCAGTGTGAAATGGTCCGTTAACTGCGCCAGTTGCGTGTGCATCTCGTTGATCCGCATGCCCGGCACCTTAGTGGAAATGGGCCGGTACGGTCCCCGGATCTCTTCTGGAGCGTAAGGTTTCATGTCCCAGGTATCCAGATGGCTTGGTCCACCGCAGAGCAACACGAAGATACAGGATTTTTCTGCAGCAACGGCCTTACCGCGTTTGTCCAGCTTGTCGCGCCCCATGACCATGCCTGGCATGCCCAGTGAAAGCACCCCCATCCCGGCTGTCAGGAGGGTCTGTCTTCGGTTCATTTCAAAGGTGTTCATGGATAAATACCTATTGTGAAAGAGTCTATGGAAGTATGACAGCGCCTGGGAAAAAAGGCAATTTGAATACGGATGTCGGCGCCTGCTTCCAGTCATGTTAAAGACGGCTCAAAGGGTAAGATCGAAACCCGTTCAGGGAACAATTCAGTGTTCTATATCGCGCGATCGACAAATGTCCACTCAAAGGGAACCATCCTTGGAGATTACGGGTGCGACACATGGATGGTGATTGCTTGTTTAGTAGTCACAAATGGGGTTTAATGGTTGGCCAGAAGAGAGCTGCCAGTGCCAAATTACTCCCAACGTTTTATTCGGAGGTGTATCGGTGATGTTACATCGACAACAAGTGTTCTTAGGGATGCTGATGACCACGGCGCTATTGCTACCCGCGCGGGCACAGGATGAGAAGAAGGAATGGATTCATCCAGAGGATGCGGCCCAGCAGAAGCACTTTCAGATTCAGGGAGAGTATCTGTTCGAGAGCAAAACGGATGGTGAAACAAAGGTATTTGGAATCCAGATTATCGCACTGAGCGATCATACGTTTAGAGGGGAAGTGTTTTCAGACGGCCTGCCGGGAGCTGGCTGGTCACGTGGTAAAAATCAAATGGGTGCAGACGGAAAAATGGATGGTCAATACATAGTCTGGACCCCGGACGGTAGCAGCGAAGAGTCCCGTGCTAAACTTGTTGGCGGCAACCTGGTCTTCGTTGACGCGAACGATAATCAGACAGGCACTCTGAAGAAAGTGCATAGAGAGAGTCCAACCCTGGGCGCTAAACCGCCCCGGGACGCTGTGGTACTGTTTGATGGAAGTGTCAACAGCACCAAGAATTTTCATCGCGGTCAGCTCGTACTGGGTAATTTGCTGAATCACGATTGTGAATCAAAACAGAAATTCGGCGATCACGAACTACACTTGGAATTTCGCACCCCTTACATGCCATTTGCCCGTGGCCAAGGACGAGGTAATAGCGGTATGTACCTTCAGGGACGGTATGAGGTACAGGTTCTTGATTCGTTCGGTTTGACGGGCAAGAACAACGAGTGTGGAGGTATCTACTCGATTTTTGATCCGAAAGTGAATATGTGCCTGCCTCCTCTTTCATGGCAGACCTATGACGTCGACTTCACAGCTGCCAGGTATGAACATAACAATGGGAAAAAAATCAAGAATGCGCGGGCCACGATTAGGCACAATGGAGTAATCATTCATGACAACCGGGAACTGCCCCAAGGTACTCCAGGAAAAAACGCGGAGGGCGACACACCAGGAATCCTCTACTTGCAAGGCCATGGTAACCCTGTCGTGTATCGTAATATCTGGGTAGTCAAGAAGTAGTCGCCAATCTGCTATCATCCCGGGTATAACACGGATCTCTAAGGGTTTTGGTCTATCAAAGAAATGCGGGGAATCAGCCACTGAACAAGGCAACCGCCCATAGCTGAAAAGGAATGTAGCACAGCGTCGATTGAGTGATGATCGGCTTACCGTTTGAACCCAAAGTATTATTTAGCGAGGTTTCACCATGCTCCGAGTTTTTCTCCAGACGGTGTCTGTCGTGCTGTGCATCGCTTATTCCGTTTCTGGCCAAGACGACCGAAAGTACAACGAGGACCAATTTTCCGGCTACGGTCGAAAAGCTCCAGTCGGGCTTTTTAAGAACGTCAACGATTCTACAGTGGGGAAGGCCCTTCTGTTACGCGGTACGGAATTGTTCGTCGACGATCATTTTGTCGAATCACTTCGGGGAGTTCGAAGACAACTCAACCAACCGGTTAAGCACAGGCAAAATCCTGTTCTGGTCAAGACGGCTGCATGGGAAGAGGGCGCGCCTGGATACGGTACTGTGCACTACGACACGCAATCGAAGTTGTTCAAAATGTGGTACCAGGGTTGGAAAAAGACGCAGGGGACATCGGAGGGAATACTCTTATTTGCAACGTCTGAAGATGGTATCCACTGGACGAAGCCAGCCCTTGACAAGAAGACGGGAGCCAACATCGTTCAGCATCCACCGGTACAAGGGTTTCAATGTCCTGGTATTTTCGAAGATCGCACTGAGCGAGATCCCACTCGTCGTTACAAAATGTTGTTCAGTTGTAATCCAGATGGCACATCAAGAACATGGATGACAAGTGCCGCATTCTCTCCTGATGGGATCCACTGGACACCATCCAGACAGACAGCCCTGATTCCGTTCAGTGATACGCAGATCTGTCCATTCTGGGATGCACGTAGCCGGCGATACGTAGCTTTCCTGAGATTCGGGCCTCCTAACACGCGTTTGATCAGCAGGACTGAAAGTGAAGATTTTTTAAATTGGTCACCGAAAGTGACGGTACTGCGCAGAACGCGGATGGACACCGTTCAGCAGACCCAATTCTACCAGATGGAGCCGCTCCCATATGGCGATGTTTACTTTGGCATCATCGGTGCTTACCACAACGAATCGCTCAAGCCGATTCCGCCCGACAAGCCGTGGACTGACCGAGCGGATGCTCAGCTTGCTTTCAGTCGTGATGGCGTTATCTGGAAACGAGTTGGCGAAACGGGTGCTATGAATCATGAAGAGGTGAATTCGGAACGAGACTGGAGTGCATCCATTCGCGAATCAACCTTCCTGCCATACGGAAAAAAAGACCATGACTGGGACTGGGGTTTCATGACCCCGTATTACACTCCCGAACCGATTATCATCAACGATCAAATTTACTTCTTTTATGCTTCGAGTAACGGAAAGCACTGGTGGACCTGGACTGGGGATCCCCCGCTGAAAGATCCCAACGCCAAGCAACCGAACAAAGGTGTCGGCCTTGCCACACTTCGACGTGACGGCTTCGTTTCTGTGAATGCCGGTCCCAACGGTGGTACGATGACCACACGGCCGTTCGTTTTTCTTGGTGATACACTGGTACTTAATGCTGATGCGGCAGGGGGTTCGATACGTATCGAAGCGCTGGATACCAAAGGTGTACCCATCATCGGATTTGGCCTCGACACGTCGATCAAACTGACTACGGACGACATCCGCCACAGGCTGGCTTGGGAGGGGCACAAAGACCTGCATCAGCTCCAGGGGCGACCTATCCGGTTGCGTATTCATATGAAGAATGCCCGGATTTTTTCACTGACACCCAGTACACAGAATAATCACTGGGTCCGCGCCTACGACTGAGTGGTTTGAATTTCCAGTGGTCCGACCATCTGTAGCTGGCGTGCGCCCCGATCGCTCTTACATCCTGACAGCGATAGGTTTCAGATCAGATATGGTGACTGGCTTCCCAATTAAGAAGAAACCCGTTTTGATGTATTAGGATCGTACTTCCCATCCCTTACGGTATTCCTTGCTTAACAGTTGATTGGCCTGGCGATTGTTTGTGACTTTCATTTTTTCCGGGTCGTAGTGAATCGATTCACCCAGGCGATGGGCGATATTACCCAGCAGAACGATCTCGGTGAAAGGACCGGCATATCCGAAATGACTACCCGTTGCGTTTCCGGTCTTACAGGCATCAATCCACTGCTGGTGATGTCCGATAGACATGGGCAGATAGGGCTCGGGGGGAGTAAAATCTTCGAACTGTTTTTTCGGAAGCAACTGAGGGTGACCACCATGAGCAATCGCAATTTTACCCTTACTTCCAATAAACAGGGAGCCGTTCATCGGCATCTCGGCAGCGATCTCTGATGCAGGCTTGGCGATACCCTCATACCAGTACACGTCCACAGGGGCGAGTGCGCCACGTTGTCCAAATTCGAACTTCGTGATCATCCAGGTTGGGGCACTATCGCTGTTGGCCGTAGGGCCTTCCGAGGTCACTTGTACCGGTCCCGCCAGTTTTAAACCCCAGAACGCCGGGTCCATCAGGTGTATTGCCATGTCGCCTATGGCACCACAACCAAAATCCCACCAGCCACGCCATTTGAAAGGAACATATGCTGCGTGGTAATCGCGTGCGTGGGCCGGTCCCAGCCAGACATCCCAGTTCAGGTGTTTCGGGATCACCTGTTTTTCGATTGGGGTATTAAGACCCTGAGGCCACCATTTCCCGGGACGGTCTGTAATAATGTGGGCCTCTCGGACATCCCCGATGACTCCTTGTTCGAGCCATTCCACCACTCTCAGGTAACCCGGATGCTGATGATTCTGAGTACCCATCTGGGTTACCACTTTCTGGCGGGCAGCCTCGGCAGCGACCAGACGTGCTTCTTCAACTGTGTGCGTGAGCGGTTTCTCACAGTAGACGTGCAGTCCACGCTCCAGGGC
>CAXEIY010000036.1:0-19439 GCA_963996245.1 uncultured Planctomycetia bacterium
AAAAAACAGTTCGTCGACAACTTCTCCAGAAGGTCACGGTTCCGGTAAATTAAAACACCTGCGAGATAGTAGACCAGGTAATAACCAATATTGTTGTAATCGAAATTAAATTGATTGGGCGGGAAACTCGGATGGATCAATGAGTAATGAATCGGAAAACAAAGAAGCCCAAGAAGGAAGATCCCCTTTTTATTTGAAAGGGAATACCGAAGGAGTCGATCAAAAACCGTTCGCTTTTTCAGATCAAAAAAAGGCTTCAGTATCATCAATCCAAAAAAGTGAACCGCGTACAGGATAATCAGGTAGTAAAGAAACCAGAAATGCCAGAAACCAATGAATGGCAATACGGGTTTGTCCGCAAATGCTCCCCACAGGAACAACGTTTTGAAATGCTCCAATACACTCAAATCTCCCATGACTGTTCGATAAGGCCCCGGCATTCCCAGGTAGCCAAAAACCAGATTATGGAATGGAATGAAGAGGATAACCCCGATGATGAAGGGTAACACGATTCTCTTTAACCTGTCTCGGACCAGGTGAGAGAGACCTTTTCGGTCCATCACGAGTTGAGCAAAGAATCCGGCAAGCAGGATGAACAGCTGCATTCTGAAAAGGTGTATAAATTCGACAACAAGCCGGTTCACAGGATCGGTGTATCTCTCACCCAAAACGAAAGGGAATGCGTCATCCATGAAAAAAACAGAAACATGAATCACAATCCCCAGTAACATCGCCACCGACCGGACAAGGTCGATGCCGTGATATCTTTCCTGAGAAGATTGTTCCAAAGCCGAAACGGACATCTCGCCTCCTTGGGCTTTATTCAACTATTCTTCAGAGATTCGCAAAACTTATGGAGTTTTTCTGCAATATACAGTGGTGGAGGTGCCGCACTTCACACAAACCATTGAGGGACTTGACCCAAAGTCTCATTCACATGGTTCTAATAACAGAACCCCTCTCCTGCTTAATACGTTTTTCTATCTCTACTGTATTCAGTTCTTGCGTAGGCCACCCATTTGGACTCACCTGTGAAAGACGCAGCAGCAGTCTTGATAACAAGCCCGAATATTCTTTGAGTTCTCTGATCCTCACTTTATCTAAAGTATCACTGGAACTGTGTCCAAATACCACATCTGAATGCCTGCCAACAAATCGCCATCGCCAGAGCATCCCTGATGCTATACCACGCCTGGCAAAGGGGAACATGTCACCCGATGCATCCATCTGTGCTAAGACATTACATCTCAGTCCTTCTCCCATCGCATCCAGAGTATTCTGAATCATCTGTCTCAGTTGAGAAAATTGTAATGCGACCCCTTTCATGGAACCTGTTGCCAGTTCATCGAGATTGATCATCAACCGTGGCTTGGGGTCTTTGCCGTAGTGACGATCTACATACGCGTTTGACCCCTGTAGACCTTGTTCCTCGGAGCCAAATGTTACAAAGCGTATGGAACATCCAGGGGCAACCCCAAACTCCCGTTTCAGGTCCGTTAACAACCTGGCTGTTTCCAATACTACGGTTGCCCCCGAGGCATTATCATTGGCACCTGGAGAATCTAGCGTGGTGTCGTGATGGGCACCCAGTATTAACCATTCATGGGGCCAATGATTACCAAGTAAGTCCCCAACCACATTGTATGACTTACTAGAAAACGTTTTGGCAACGACACTCACTGCTACCTTTACACCGGAATCCGCTCGCCGAGCAAGTAACGCGCCCGACTCTCTGGACGTATGAATAAGTGGTAATGGAACGGTGTTAGGTGACGCATCCCTCCAGTCACCTGCATGTCCATGGGCGGTATGTCGGCCGGCAGTACTACAAGGCGTAATCGCCGCAACAACCCCCAAAGAGGCCAATCTCTCTAATCGAACGGTCAGGGATTCTGGGGTAGAAAATGGCTCAAAGCCACTCGAAATCAAAGCGACTGCATCCTTCAAATCATCTCTCACCTGCTGGATTTCATGATCCATTCCATAGCCAACATTTACCAGAGATGCTGTTGTGTTTATCGAGGGACAAAAAAGACTGGCCCGTGCTTCGATCGATCGCGCTTGCTCATTAGCAATCGAAATACTGGATGAACTGGCTGCCCAGCTGTCCATTGAAAATGCTTCTATACAGGAATCATGCAGATCGAGTTCATTGAACTGACCATGGATATATTCTGCCGCAAGTCGTTCTCCTTCTGAGCCTCCCCAGCGAACACCTATAGCATCGCAAAGAACGCTCATGTGTTTACTTGCAAGAGAGTCTATCGATGCACTTCCCATCAACCATCTTTCCACTTCTTTCCAGTTGGAGGTCATATTTCCCCTCGCACAAAATGACTCCTCTTAAAAAACAATAAAACCGACAACATCAGATCTATCCGATTATTGAAGTGTCTGTTCATGCCGGTACATACAAGGCATTCCCAAGGACCGTTTTGACTACTTTCATTCCTTCAGCATTACTCCTGTTTCCATTGAAATACGATCCCCGTACTCTGTCCCATAAACGTCATGGATTACCACAGTTGCAACCCGTCCGGCTTTTCCTGTACATATGGTCGTAACAGAATTAAGCTCGGCCAGCCCTGCATTTACTCCCTGAGCGATTCATTATTATTTCCAGGTACAACGCCATATTTTTGTCTCGATCATAATCCTCTAAGATTCCTAATCTAACAACCATACTACCATCCGTTACAGAAAACAGGACGGCGATAGATATCGGAAACCTTCGATGACCCAAGCAAGACCACAGCTGAAGCGGGCAATCAGTGGTGTTGGATTTTTTGCGCTGGCATTTGGATCTATGATTGGCGTTGGATGGATAACCACACTCAATCAATGGTTTCTCAAAGCAGGCCCGGGGGGCGCCATAATCGCGTTCTCTGCCGGTGGCATTTTGATATTGCTGATTGGCTTATGCTATGCGGAATTAACTTCGATGTTTCCTGTCACGGGAGGAGAGGTCGCTTATTCCTACCGGGCCTTTGGAACGAGCAAAGCTTTTCTGATTGGGTGGTTCCTCACTTTCGGATACCTTTCTGTTTCCGCTTTTGAGGCTGTTTCCATCGGCATAGTTCTAACCTATCTGTTCCCGCAACTGGAAACCCTGCCTCTTTACACGGTACGTGGATCCACAGTATACGCATCGCATTTGGGACTGGGGTTTATCTTTACCGCAGCAATCACCTGGATCAATTATCTCGGTGTGCGTTTCGCCATGCGAGTCCAGATATTCCTAACAGGAATGCTGATCGCCAGCACGCTGTTTTTTGTGGCTTCAGGTATCATCGGAGGTCATACCCGTAACCTGAACCCATTGCTGATCAGCCCTTCCCTCGCTTCCAACCTGGAGGGAATACTCTCCGTATTCGTCATGGCTCCGTTCTGGTTTGTCGGTTTCGACACGATAGCACAGGCTTCCGAAGAACGTGTCCGAGGACAACGTGTGCAGCTCCTGGGATACTACATCATCCTGTCTATTGCAGGATCTGTGGTTTTCTACATTCTTGTTATGATCGCTGTCGGCATGGCATCACCCTGGCAGACAATCGTTCAACAAAAACTCCCCACCGCTGCGGCTTTTGAATCTGCGTTTGAATCAACCGCCATAGTGAATCTGGTACTTTTAACGGGTGTCATCGGGCTGCTGACAAGCTGGAATGGTTTCTTTATTGCTGGAACACGTGTCCTGTTTGCACTCGGCAGAGCCAAAATTATCGACAACAGATGGGGTCAGGTTCATCACCGAAACGGGACGCCATCTAGCGCCATTCTCGCAAGTGGTCTCATCACTACCCTGGCTGCATGCCTGGGAAAGGGAGCGCTTATCGCATTTGTAAATGTCGGTTCTTTCTGTATTGCCATCGCCTTTTTCGGGGTATCCCTATCCTTGATACGGTTACGGAAAACAGCCCCCGAACTCAGTCGTCCTTACCGACTACCCGCTGCAAAATTAATTGCACTGTCGGCAATGGCTGGATCCGTTTTTATTCTCGCTGCCATGCTGGTTCCCTGGAGCCCTGCCTCACTGTCCTGGCCACTGGAATGGATCATCCTGATTGCTGTTACTGCAGGCGGCATTGTCGTCTGGATCCGTGGAGGCGAAACTCGTCGCCAGATTTCAGAAACCGAACGAACCCGGTTAGTCTTGGAACACCATTCGGAAGACTGAAAACGGTCTTACTATTTCGACAGCAGGTGTAACAGAAAAGAGGTCTCCTCTTGTATTCTACTCTCACGTGCAAGATCGACACCAATCAACACCATTTCACCCTTACCGATGTCTCGCGTGATAATCGCGGCGGTACCATCGGGATACCTAGCAAGAATGTCATGCTCTCCGGGACCGTAAAATCGAGGGCCTCCATGATAACGGCATCGGGAAAGTAACACGGCTGTCAATCCTCTCTCACTGCCTGATGCCGTGACAGAAAGACCGGTGCTGGTGGAGTAGGGCCAAGAAGCCAGTTCCAACAGAGGGCCCTCAGCAATCCCTGTGTGCAAGCGGATCGGATATTCCCAGGTACGTTCCAGCCACCGAATTGTTCCAGAAGCCAGATAAGCTCCCGTCGACAGACCGATGAACTGCCCACCTGACTCCACAAATTTTTGTAGTGCATCCTGCCCCGAAACAGCGAGTGTATCTCGTAAGATTCGGTGGTTCCCCGCTGGGATAATAAACGTGTTTATACTCTTCAGACGGGTCTCGCGAACGTCGGTGTGCAACAGCAATTCAACCGTTATATCATGTGCTGTTAGTGACTCATAAATCTCTACAAGACTTCCGTGTTCGACACCGGCATCGGCAAAGACCCCAACTCGAACCGGAAAACTTGAAATCTTTTCCTCGATTGTCCGAGCCAGAATCCAGCGTAGATTTTGTTCCAGGTTGAGCCGATCTTCCAAGGCAAGATCGGTTACAGTAGTCCAGCGAGTTAATGATCGAGCTACCTTTTCTGATTCTGATTTTTCTGCCAACGCGGCCAGCTTCAGTAGCGGTGGGAACACTTTCCGAGATGCCTCGGGCGGAGCAGGATCTTCGTCATCTCCCTGATCCTCTGGAGAAGGTCTTTCGAAATGAATGCCACTTAATATAACCTCTCCATAGCCGTACTTTCTGCTAATAATGGCGGCCGTGTTGTCTGGATACCGTGCCAGTACGGAATAATCGGATCCGCCATAGAAGCGGGGGCCCCCCTTATAATAGAAGTCACCTTCCGCCTCTGCCGTTAAACCGCGCTGTGTTCCTTTTTCGGTCAGCGTTACGGATACACCCGATTCTTCCGGCCAGATAGCAACATTTTCGAGGGCACCCTGCGCGGTTCCGTCAAATAATTCCAGTGGGTAAGGATAGTGCTCTCCTTCCCAGTAAACGTCCCGGCTGGCCAAATAAGCACCCGCACAGATGCCCAGATATCGACCACCCTTTTCGACAAACTCACGGATCGCATTCAGTCCCGGTGTACCCGTAGCGGTGTTTTGGAAGGTCGAGTATCCTCCTGGCACAATGTAAGCGCGCAGACGGCGTAGTTCCTCGGGCAAAATACGGGTACGATCCAGTACGCGACAGCGAATCCCTTCGGATTCCAGAGACTCCACTACGTTACGTGTACCCAGATGCTTGGTACCTGCATCGGCATAGATTCCCACAACGGGAACCGTCGCATCTGCCTGACGTTCCCGATGGATCATCCAGCGCAGATTCGCTTCCAGGTTGCGTCTCCATTTGAGATCCAGCACAAAAACTTGTGAGTTGTAGGTCGGATCATCTATCACGGTTCCCGGTAACTCCGCTTTCGATGCCGTTGTCTGCTGCGCGGTTAATGGCGATGTGCAGAAAACACCGAGCATCCAAAACATCACCAAGACTAATTGGCGACACTTAACCACTTTCAGGCCATGACAGGCGAGCGCGTAATATCGCATCACGCCATATGACTGGTAAGACTTCAAAGATTCCTCCTGATGAACCGTGTTCTCAAACGAACAAAGCCCCGATTACCCATTCGACTGTTTACTTCACGAAAGAAAATCCGGTTCTGCCTGTTTAACCGCCCCTCGACTGCAACCAGATTGCTGCTGTCGACACCCATCTTCCATACCTCTCAGAACTGAAAATATGATGCCTCTACTCCACTGTAAACTCCACACGATTTCCAATAACAGGCAAGGCAACTCCCTGTAGATCGACTTCAAATGGTCTCTCCAGACTATTTCCGGAAAGATCTTCGAGCAACGGGTTAATCACTATCGAATAATGCCCGGACCTCCACGGTTGGTGAGGGGTAAATACCAGCACCCGTTCATTCAACTCGACCGTAATGCTTGTTGATATTTGTTCTTCACTTGCAAGATGTTCAATAACAAAACTGGTTTCGATCATCGCATGGTCAAGCGGCTCGGCAAGAGTAACCCTCAACTTCGAATCGTCTTTTCGCGGAACTGTAATTTTCCAGTCAGAAGGATCTGGTTGGGTGTGATCCGCCGGGCCAGCAACAAATTCCTTGATCACGGTCTTACCCAGACTCTCTCCAGACATTCCCCGCCAGCTAGCGTCTACGCGTAACTGATAACGATGGCCCTGTGTCAGAACGGGTCCCAGTTCCACATTAAGATTGACTCCTGTTTTTTGGCGTCCCGGATGAAACCAAAGCGTCAACCTAAGTCCGTCCTTCGACCACAATTCCGTGTGACGAAAGGGCCGCGCCACCAGCTTGCCACGTGTCATATCCCACAACGAAAAATAATCAAAAATATCGCCGGTCTGCATCGGCTGGTTAAAATAAATATAGAATTTTAGGTGGTTAGCCGGCAATTCGTCGACAAGAGGAAAGATACTTTCAATCTCCGGAGCATCGGCTTCCGCACGTCGAAATAAAAATGGCTCCTCGCGTAGTAATTTCCCACAGTCCATCATCCTCACGATATAGGACTGTTCGGGAACAAATGGGAGTATCGGCTTGAACACAAAATGTGTTCCCGTGAGATGGTAACTCCCGGTCATCGGGTAAAACTCCGTTTCATGTGTGGTTTCAATGCCCACAGTCAGAAACTGTTCACCCTGCTCACGGCCGACTTCCCGGTCATCGATCGTGTCCGGAAGCGAAGGTCCGAGTAAGGAGAGAGGCACACTGACTGATTGTAGAGAGGTGATAATCTTCAGATCACCATCACCAGACAATGTGACCGTATCTGTTTCACCCAGGCGGATCGGATCTTGATAGGTACGATCACAGGCGACCCCGGCACAGACAGACACGCACAGAAAATACAGAAACCCGTTTCTGCAGATGGATAACCTCATCAATATGCCGGGAACCCCTAAGGCAGCGGGGCAAGCTCCAGGTTCAAACCACCATCGTTATCGCGTAAAACAACCATTTCCGCATCATTTAACTTGGCAACATGCCTGGCAAAGAACAGCACATCCATAACCTGGATGCCCGTTGGGCCTTCCTTCTTAGATATATCACGACGTGCGGCATCTTCGTTGGTCTTTTCTGCTGCAAGATAGGACATGTCAACGCGTACTCCCCAATACTGACTGGGCCCAAGAGGACGTCTCTCGTGATGGAAGCGATCGGTATTGGTGACAAGCCACTCTTTTCCATCCCGTTTATAGGTAAACATGTCAACAGGTCGGTTTCCTGAACCCAGTTCGACAACGCTGGTCCCTTTTACCTGTGCCCCCGTTTCAATGTCATCCAAAGGAAACTTGGCAATGGGAGTGCAGGAAAAAGAACCGACAATATAACTTTTCCCATTCTCTTGGTATGGAATAAACGACTGAATCGGGGCACGCGTTTCCCAACGACCATGAGCCACATGATAGGTTTCCGTGCTATACATGGAACCGGAAGCATCGTGTGTAAGAGGAAGAGGAAGAGAGAATATTTTGCTGGCGAACTCTTCATTGCATTGCCCAGCTGCAATCACACGGTCTTCCGTAAACTGAACACCTGTAATATTGCGGACCTGCGTGCCTGCTGAAACAGGAAGTGGAACGCGAACATAGCGAACGTCATCCAAATCAAGAACTTTGATTTTCCCGTTACCGTCAACTGTAACAAGGGCTGCTGCATTGTCTGCTTTGCGATGCGCTGAAAGATATATCGTACCACTCAAGGTATTGACTGCCATGTCGACAATCACCACTTCCTCAGGTTTGGCCCCCATTACAGCTGCGACCTTCACATCCACCTCATCGACACGCTTTGTCAGCTTCTGCAGAGGTCCTGTGTCACCGGTATCAATGGCCACTACAGCGGGGCCGGCCACATCGGCTACCAGCAACAAACCCTTCGGTCCAAAACTCAAACGTCCGATTTTGTTAAATGACAGTCCCCCGGACTGAACATTTTTCAGCAATTGAGTTAAATCGTTTTTTTCCGAGGCAGCTTCGACACGTATATTCGATCGCAGACTGAAACTAGCCATGGCAGCAAAAACAATTACCGGGACCAGTGCCATACAGGAACGTTTCATAACATGTCTCCAGAAGATTCAGACAAATTGGATTCCTACACCATCAGAACACCCGTCAACATATCGTGTTGCAATCCTGATTGCACTCATTAAAAAAAATCAATTTTCACATCCGTGACAAAAAGATCTATACACCTAAAAAACGAGCAAACAATTTCATTAGAAATCACTTGCTCGTTACGACAAAGGAACTCATCTCACTCCAGGGGTTATTGGGTATCCAGATTCCCTTTAGAATTGCCGTCCGTTCGCAGAGAGTAGGCACTGAAGAACTCCTCTACTGGCAGTTCTATTTCCCCATCTGTAAATCCGATTGTACCTGCTCCAGTATAGGCAGTCGGATTAAACCCATTATTCAAGAATCCGTCACTGTTGGTGTCCACGTAACTACGTACGCTTCCGTCAGCAAAAAGGGTATTTACAGAACGGTTGCTCCGGGTTCCATGGACCGGCGCGAAATCTCGATAGTCTTGCCGTGTCTGTTTGGCCCAGACACCCCACCAGCCATTGACACCACCGAAAGGAGTTCCTGAAGGGAAGTTTGGCGGTTGCATCGTGGTGTTCAAGATCGGACCATCACAGAAAGATTCAACCAGACGGGTTCCTGGTTCAAAAGGACCAATCTGATCCGTCAACAGGGCCTCTTCGATATCGCCTTCTTTCGCACAGCCCAACAGAGGAATACTGCTGGAAGCAACACTGGCCGACTCCGCAAGAGCCCGACTAAGAGGTCCCCGAGTGGAGACTCTTTCTTTGTTGGAAATCGCACAGCCAGTAGGACCTACCAGATTGCCATTCCGGTCAAGATTGACACCACTGCGAACCAACCACCAGCTGGCAGCATAATTCGAGTTGTAATTTTGCTTGTAAATCAATTCCTCGACAACCTTACGACGTTCCTCACTACCGGGAGCAAGCGGGGTTCCACCCGTATAGGTTATTCCCCACGGCGAGACCCAGGTGCCTTCCCAGTTGCCCAGAATTAAACGACACGGATTGACAATGGGAGTACCATCGGGGGACATGCTTTGTGCGCTTCCGTTGAAATCCACATTGCAACTGGTGAATCCAGTAGGTGTTCTTCCCAAAAGATCATTGTATTTTTCATTGAGCTGGTAGTCACTCGAGGGACAAAGCATATCACCCACAAGAATTCCCTGATTGACCAGATCAGCAACCCAACCGATTTCAGTAACAGCACCATCACGTCGCCAGTCAAAAGCGCCCGAAGCAAGCTTTCCTTTACCATTGTTATCTGCGTAAATATGCATCCCAACACCAAATTGCCGCAGATTATTTTTACAAACACTGGCCCGAGCTGCTTCACGGGCAGTTGCAAGTGCCGGCAAAAGTATCGCCATCAGAATTCCGATGATAGCGATCACGACCAGCAGTTCGACCAGTGAGAATCCGGAACGTTTCGGACCCCTCTTCATAATTGAATCTCCCTTCACGATAAAAAAACCAGTAAAACTGGATACCCACATTACGGCGTCTTCAATTGAAAACGCCTACCTGTCGAGTTAAAGACGCCGGGAGTATCGCTGAACACCGTTAAGAGAACATTGAGACACTATTAATATTGTGTAAATTTTTTGTCGTTACTGAGTCGGCCACAGGCATGACATCATGCATGTCCATCAGCTGTTACATCGTTCATTACGACCACAACAGCCAAACAGACGAAAGGCCCGATACTTCGTGTCCCTAATGTATAGAAACACGATAGGCAGAGAACTGTATCAGTCACGGATCATCACGCCTGACTTGATAATTTCGGAATTGGTAAACATGAAATTAAATCCGGACAACAATTGACCTCTCGAAAACTAATCCAAAACCTTTGAAGCGACCATTTGGCAACCTGAACCGATCTATTACGAGATGTTTAGCATCGTCATGAACAACTATCTATGAGAGGGCTTGCCTGTCATTGAGATAAACTTACTGCAAAGAGAGCTTTGACTATGGGCACTGAAATTGAACGCAAGTTTCTGGTCCGGAATGACACCTGGAAAACATCCAACAGCACGTTGTTTCGCCAGGGATATTTGACTATCGACCCGAATCGTACGGTTCGTGTACGCTTGGCCGGCAACAAGGGCTACCTGACCCTAAAAGGCCTCAATCGAGGGGCCGTTCGTCTGGAATATGAATATTCCATTGCTGTACAGGATGCCCGGGAAATACTGGATCAATTGTGTTATCACCCCTTAATAGAGAAGCGTCGTTACCGGGTAGCGCACGCGGGTTGCAACTGGGAAATTGACGAATTCTTAGGTACCAACCTGGGCCTTGTACTTGCGGAGCTGGAACTTGACTATGAGGACCAACCCTTTGATCGACCGACCTGGCTGGGTGAAGAAGTCACCTATGATGATCGTTATTTCAACTCTTCCCTGGTTAAAAATCCGTACACCGAATGGTAATCCGTCGGAATATCAGTCAAATAAGAACGATGCTTTGTACTCCAGAGTTAGTTACAATTCTTCCGAATTTCCATATACCCATTAAATATAGAAAGACGATCCTATGAATCCTTCCACAAGATCTGGCCTTTCCGGAGAATATGACCTGCAAACACCATCTTCACGCCGTCGATTCATCCTAAACACATCCGCATTTGCCACCGCAGCCTCCCTGTACCCAACAACATGGGGCTGGGCTTCCACAAAAAGACAGCGGCCCAGGGTCGCTGCCGTAATGACGGTTTTTACTCACCGCAGCCATGGTCATGTGATTATGGAAAATTTTCTTGGCAAATACCATTTCAATGGAAACCTGACCGATCCCGGCGTAGATGTCGCTTCACTTTATGTCGATCAGTTTCCCGACGGAGACATGTCCCGGAAAGTCGCAAAACAGTTCGGGATTCCTATTTTTCCAACTATTGGTGAAGCAATGCGAGTTGGTGGCCGTCAACTCGCTGTAGACGCGGTACTTTCAATCGGTGAGCACGGAAGTTACCCGATCAATGAACGAGGTCAAACAGAATATCCTCGCAAACGATTTTTCGACGAAATTGTCACGGCCATGCGCCAGAGTAATCGTTATATCCCTGTCTTTAACGACAAGCACCTCTCGTTCCGGTGGGACTGGGCCAAGGAGATGTATGACACCAGCGCTGCGTGGGGTATTCCGCTAATGGCAGGAAGCTCGGTTCCTCTGGCAGAGCGGCGTCCCCAATTACAATTACCACCTCATTCAGAAATTACAGAAGCAATCTCAATTCACGGTGGACCTGTTGAGTCGTATGACTTTCACGGCCTCGAAGTTCTGCAATCGATGGTCGAAGGGCGGCACGGCGGTGAATCAGGAGTTGCCTCAGTGGAGTTTGTTTCAGGAAAAGAATTGTGGAAGGCCGCTGAACAGGGACGCTGGTCTCCCTCTCTTGCCAAAACAGCCATGGCAGCGGAACTTGGCCAAGAACCTTCATCGCTTGAACAGTTACCGGGAGAACCAAAGGTCGCACCACACGCAATTCTGTTACGTTATCGCGATGGTTTCAAAGCTACCGTTCTCAAAGTTGGAAGAAGCAGCACGCGCTGGAATTTTGCCTGCCGGTTGAAAGGTGAATCCCAACCACAAGCAACCAGCTTCTACGTCGGCCCATGGCAAAACCGATGCCTTTTCAAGGCTCTGTCACATGCGATTCAGCATCACTTCAAAACGGGTAGAGCTCCCTACCCGGTTGAACGGACTTTGATGGTTACCGGAATCCTTGATGCCGCCATGCAGGCTCGGCAGCAAAAACAGCCCGTTTCCACACCCCATCTTTCCATTGGTTACGCGGCAAGAGATTTTAGCGCGATGCGTGAACTTGGGTCTAGCTGGAACCTCATAACTGAAAACATGCCGGAACCACAGGGACTGGGAGAAGGAATCTGATTCGACATTTGAAGTGTCGACCAGGATAGATGGACTCCTGCCTGCAGGACGCCGAATGGCCGGGCCATGGGTGGATTCCGTCCAGGACAGCCGGAACACTCTTTCCTCCGTTTCAGAACATCCTAAGAAACTGTTTATTCGTTTTCCCCAAGAAGAGCACTCGCACGCATTCGGATCTGGGGATCCCCGTTACTGAGTAATCGTTTACGCTGCTCCAGGCTGAGATAGTCACGTCTGAACAGATTTCCTTCCATCGCATCGAGTAGTGCGGTGATACGATCACGAGAACGCATCAACCCCTCTATGGCCAAAGACCGGTTGTACTCTGAAAATCCGTCCATACCTGTAAGGAGGGCTTGTGTTGCCTCAGAACCCTTCATGTCGACTGCCCCACTGACAGCTCCCATCTGCAGCTCATCATGGACATCCTTCTTAAGGTATTTCGTGATTTGATCTCCTCGACTTTTCCAACTTTCCATGGCAATCATACGGAGTGCATCATAACGTGTCCCACGAGGAACCAACTCGTTTTCAACCATGACGGATGCCTGCTCCAGTGCCCGTTGCCATCGCTTTGCTAGACTCGGATTGTCCTGAAGCAGATCTTCTAGATGCTGCTTTGGCCAGATTCCACTGAGACTGATGCCATTGATCACACCGCCACCAATCACCACTGCCTGCCAATCACGAAGTAACTCTCCGGAACCTGGCAATGACACCCTTAGTAGACGAGAAATCTGCTCGTCGTTATTACGTTTGCCTGCGGCAATGGAAACCCGCCAAATCCAGGGAATACGACGGTATTCCTCATCGCTGTCATTTTTCAGATCGCTGGAAAGTACGGATACCAGGTCTGCGCTAACCCAGGGATGGTTTTGAATTATTTTCACTCGTTCATCGGTATCAAGCTGCCCATCGAGCAATGACTCCGCAACCTGTATCAGAGAATCGGGTACCACAAAACGACCGGGTTCCTTAATCAGGGAATCGGGAACCTGTCGCCGCACTTCATCGATGATTCTCTGTTCCAGACCGGGGCGAAGTTTAGCCGGCAGTGCAAAGTACGGCATTTCCGCACCGCCTCCGTATCCCCCCTCCTCAACCAGTCGCTCTGAAGGGATGTAACTGCAGAAATCATTGCTGTAGGCATTGATCCATAACCGCGATGAATCCAGCTCTCGCTTCAGGCGATGTGAATAGTCCACACAGACTTCCCCTGCAAGAAAGACCATGGCCATCGACTGACCGAAATTCCAAGTCTGGATCGGATAGGAAATTCGGGAAATCAATCGCAACCCTGCATCCAATCGGGCAAGCTGAGTCTCAGCATTGTATCCAATAACGCCTTCTTTTTTTGACAGTTGAACGAATTGTTCTCTCGTGGGCAATGGGTCCAGGGGCAACTCGATTTGACGAAACTGTGCCGACACAGGTCCCGTCACCTTTTTCAGAGCGTGATCCAGTAATTTCCTGACTTCGTCTGCAATTTGTTTGCCCTGGGATTGAGCGATATCAACCCGGTCATCAACCACTCCCGAATCCGGATCAGAATCGGATCCAGCACCTATTGAAACACAGGCAATGGCACCGGGATAATACGCTTCGATCTGCTCCTGTGCGTAACCAGACCAGTCACCGCTGATCCGGTTATGAGACAACGTAACACAGTGACAGGCATAGCTGACATAAATAGCTCGAATACGATTGTCGACACCACGCACCACGAGCAGGGGCAGGTCATGATCAACCGGTCCACCGGGTGTGCGACGGTTTCTGGCAAATCGAACCGTGCCCACCGACCATCCAAGGTGTGCCGGCCTGCGATTTTCAAGTGATCGAAGGGCCACTAACTCCAGTTTATCGGTAAGTTCGCGAGTGTAGCGGTCAATGTGTTCCTGATGTGACTCTGGAATAGCTTTACTGAAGATATTGTCCGAGGCTCCATTAACCTTGGGTGTCGTGTGTGAATGGGAAAAAGTAACGGCCACTCTTTCCGGAAGGATACCCGCTTGTAAACGAAGACGACGGGCGACTTCTTCAACCATGCGAAATCGAATACCAAGACTGTCCAGTGTTATCAGTATCAGCGGTTTATCAGCATCGGATCCGATAGCCAGCGCCTTAGCCCGAATTCGCTGTGTAACACCTTCGGATTCTTTTCGGCGAAAGCCAAATCCATTCAGTCGAATCGGATAGTCTGGCGTGATATCGACTTCCGCTACACCAACCTCGAAAAGGTGTTCGCCGGCAAACCCCTGATTCGTAGAAGGGAGCCCAGCCATCAGCATAACGATCCCGGTGATAACCCAGCCCGTAGCGCGACGATGCATTTTATTTTCTCCAAACGGAAGATATCTATCGTTATCGCTTACCATACCGCAGGAATATGATCTCGACCATTATTCATAAGTGTTATACGAATCGCAAATCGATCAAGGTATCTCACGGTGAGCCCGGTTGCTTCACCAAACACACGTTCCCTATAATCATATAGTTGAACCACTTTTAGGGAGCTCTCGATAATGCTATCTATTACCTCACGACATGCCATGCGACATTGTGACGGATGGAGTCGTCGCGAAGTGCTACGTGCCGGAGCTCTGGGACTGGGAGGTCTCGGCCTGCCCGAACTGCTTCGACTGCAGCACTCCAACGCCGCCGCAACACCCAAAATCAGGTCAGTTGTCATCCTCTATCTTTCCGGTGGTCCGTCACAGCTCGATATGTGGGATCTCAAGCCCGAAGCTCCGGAAGAAGTGCGCGGCACCTTCAAACCCATTGCCACCAATGTGCCCGGTATTCAGATATCCGAACACATGCCACGTATGGCTCGCCTGGCAGACAAGTACACTCTTGTCCGTTCGATGAGCCATAACGAAGGAGATCATATTCTCGGTGGGTACTGGGTGATGACAGGGGGCCGCCTTCTACGTCCGGTAATCCAGGCCTCCGGGATGAAACGAGAAGACCGCCCTCACATCGGATCAACGCTTGATTTCCTGCTCGGTTCATCCAACACACTCCCCTCTTTTGTCGTGATTCCTGAATTCACGTCACCGGTTGGCGTACCACGGCCCGGCCAATACGCTGGATTCCTCGGCGCCGCACATGACCCTTACCTGATTCACAGTGACCCCAATCTTGCTGACTATGATCCGGGACCTTTGCGAGCCGATACAGCCACCTCCTCACGGCGGTTGTCCAGACGCCGTTCTCTGCTTCACGCGATCGAAGAAAGTTCCGGTCATCTGCAGTCACCGTCGGTTCAGACATTTGACTCCTACAAACAGAGGGCCATCGATCTGATTTCCTCGCCACGCGCTCGACGTGCCTTTGACCTTACTGATGAATCGGTGGCAACACGTGATCGCTATGGGCGACATGTCTTCGGACAATCAGCGCTTGTCGCTCGTCGACTCGTTGAAGCAGGAGTACGACTGGTGCAGGTCAACTTCATGCGACATGACAATGGGAAAGGGGGACAGGGATATGACAGCCATTCCGTTCCGCCAAGTCCACCGCATCTGGGTTGGGCCGAGACCGAGTTATTGCCACCAACCGACGCTGCCTTTTCAGGGCTGGTCCAGGATCTGAGCGATCGGGGCCTGCTCGACGAAACACTGGTTGTCATGATGGGTGAATTTGGACGTACCCCAAAATTCAACAACAATGGTGGCCGTGACCACTGGCCATACTGTTACAGCCTGGTACTCGCCGGGGGAGGTATCAAATCTGGTTGTGCCTATGGGGCTTCTGATAAAATGGCTGCGTTTCCAACCTCGAACCCCGTCAGCCCCGAAGATCTGCTGGCAACCATCTATCAGCAGCTCGGCATTAATCCCGGAGGCGTACTCCATGACCAGCAGGATCGTCCTCACTACCTCACAACCGGCCGACCGGTTCCCGAATTATTGGGCTGAAGTCCGTGTCGGATCTCCAAACCTACGCCGCGCAACGCGTTTGACAGCTGAGACAGAATAACACATTGACTGAAATTTGAGTTCCAGACCTCAATTGGGTTTACCGTGTGGCGTCCACGGATACCAAGAACGCTGCCGGTGGACAATTCCTGTTAGCAAGAGTCCGCATCGGGAGGTAATCAAGTACACGTGAGACAACTCGCTGAAGTCTTCTGGCGTTTTCTGGCACTGGGCTGTGTAAGTTTTGGCGGACCAGCTGCCCATATGGGCTATTTTCAGAACACGTTTGTACAAAAACTGAAATGGATTGATCAGGCAGCTTACGCGCGACTCATATCACTCAGTCAGTTCTTGCCTGGGCCCGGTTCCAGCCAGATTGGTTTTGCCCTGGGGCTCCGACGTGCCGGGATTCTGGGTGGAATTACGGCCTTTCTTGGATTCACTCTACCTTCGTTCCTGTTGATGTATCTGCTTGCCATCACCGATACGAACCCCCAGACCCGCCCTCTCTTCTCGGGTATCATTCATGGTTTCAAGCTTCTGGCAGTCGTGGTCGTGGCGGATGCAACACTGAAAATGTTCCGCACCTTCTGCAAAGAAAAAATATCGATTGGAATCGCAGTATTGACGGCCTCCGCTCTGTTGTGGATGCCCGGATTATGGACACAGATGGGAGCCTTGCTGGCAGCCGCTGCCGCCGGTACTTATTACGGCAGTAATCGCTCGCAACAGCATGTCGAGTCCGCACGTTTCAAGTGGATACCTCTGTTACTTTTCATTCTGATTTTTGCCGGTGTACCCCTGCTTTCAAACCACTCAGTATGGCTCAAGCAATTCGCCGTTTTTTACCACTCGGGAAGCCTGGTGTTTGGTGGAGGACACGTCGTACTGCCACTGCTACAGCAGATGCTCGGAGAAAGCGTCGATACCGACCGGTTTCTTCTCGGCTATGCAGCCGCTCAAGCCGTACCAGGACCCATGTTTTCACTGGCGGCTTTTCTGGGTTCCGAATTATCTCCAGGAAGCGCCTTTACCGGAGCACTCGTTGCTACAGCCGGTATCTTTCTACCCGGATTTCTGCTCGTAATCAGTTTGCAGGGAGCCTGGGAATCACTCGCCTCCAGACCCGGCATCGCAGGTGCGTCCTGGGGCATTAATGCGGCGGTTGTCGGCCTGCTGTTCGCAGCCCTGTATCAACCTGTATTTGTCAGTGCGGTTGTCCATTCACGTGATCTGACAATGGTACTGATCGGATTTTTTGCACTCCATACCTTAAAACTGCCTTTGGTGGCACTGGTTGCTGGGTTTGGAGCTGCCGGACTTCTGGTCTCTTTATAGCAGGTGTTCGGACACGCCCGCTGCCACCCCATTCAACCGACCCCAGTTATACAAAGCTGGCTGCAAGTGCCCAAACATGTACGAGTGATATCCGCCAACCAGGACCATAAGTAAAACATCAGGGAAAAAATCGGCACCGGTCAACACGGAGATCAAAATCAACGTGCTTCAGACTGTCCGTTTTCAACGTCAATATCGCCCTATCACTAAGCGGATGATGTCCCGTTTTTCTGAATGTGCACACGGCGGGTAACCTCCCGGTAGAGATCATCCGGTAATGGTCCCTTCTGGAGTGCCCTCTGATTCTCATAAAAGTGGTGTGGATTACAGGTCCCGATAATCGTGGTGTCGCAGTGTGGATGCGCCAGAGTATAGCGCAGAATCAGTTCGGCACGCGACATTTCACCGGTGAGTACCTCGTCGAGTTTTGCCCCCTCCCAGACATCGTTGAGTGCCGGACGCTGTATCTCGGCGTCGGGTCCACCCTGGGCTATGCCACCCCGGATTATAATACCCGCACCGGAGTCTGCTGCGCGCGTGATCCACTCATCGTGTTCAGGAGCCAGACAGGAATAAGGAATCTGAAAGGTATCAAAGACACCGAGCTCAATAAGAGCTGGCAGCCTGGGCAGGGAACTGGACATCCCTATCCATCGAATCAGACCCTGTTCTCGCAGGGACACCAGTACGTCGATCAATCCTTCACGCTGCAGCGTTTCCGCATCACCACCGTGAAACTGAAGGATGTCGACATAATCGGTCCTCAATCTCCGCAGACTGGTCTCGATGTTGCGCTCGATTACCTCCTTTTTCCAGACATGGTCAACCTCAAGATGATCTTCGTGCTGGGTGTAAGCACAGCCACACTTAGTTGCGAGATAGAACTCGCTGCGCCGGGAGCTGATGTACTGGCCGATGCGCTGTTCGCTGATCCCGTAATCGGGTGAGGTATCAATAAAGTTAATGCCGGCATCCAGTACACCGTTCAGGAACGATTCGGCCTCCTGCTCACTGACTACCCGTATCCCCCAGGTACGAGGACCCCGTATGCCCATGCTGCCGTATCCAAGCTGGGTTACCTCCAAACCGGTTCGGCCCAGTACCTTTTTGATCATCCTCAAGCCCTTTCTGTACGTCGGTACACCAGCTGTAACCCGAGTGCATTACTCAGATTTATAAAGAAGTACCTCTTCGGTCAAGGGGCTAACCGGGTATAGAGAATGTCGTGCTGTAACCAATCAGCGTTCCTGTGGCCGGTTCGCTGCCCGATCCTGACTTTTCACAAATGAAGCTGCGCGGATGACTGGGGCCGCGGTACCCCGAAGCTATCCGCACAGCACAAAAGCCCGCACCACGGTTGCTACAGATGCGGGCGTCCACAACGGGCCGTCTCTCTCTAGAACCGCTTCGATAGTTTGCGGTTCTTCTGTTCTCCAGCATCCCTGAACGAATTCCCCGTACGGCGGTTCCTGAGAACCTTCACTGGTCGGACCACACGCCGACTGCGATCGGCACCTTTACCCGCTTTCTGAATGCCACTGGCTTCAATAAGAAGGTGACCACCGACATCGCTGAGGATTCGACCGGTGGGACGCGTCCCGAGCGTCGCGGCTCTGCGGTCTGTCGAGCCACCTCGGGTTGCCTTACAGACGCGTCCCGATATGCGATGCTTCCGTCCACACGTCAGACACCAGCGACGCGGAGAAAGGTCGGCACCTTGTCGCGTCGTATTATTTCGACCCTTTCCTACCTTGATGTCACTGGTGCGGCCCCCTCGTTGTCGGGTCGCATGGTCCAGCGACCGAC
>CAXEIY010000037.1:0-8498 GCA_963996245.1 uncultured Planctomycetia bacterium
CCTCTACTACTGTGTTTCAGCAAGGCATCTCCGGTCGTGACCGACCCGGCCACGACTTGATCGCTGTTATGCTTTGGAGCGTTGCGATTGCATTGTTCTTCCTGCCGGTACTCTCGGGAAGTCGTGTCCTTTTCTATTTCGATATTACTGAGCTTAATTATCCTTATCGCGCTTACTTCGGACAGCAGATTCAAGCAGGACAGTTCTCTCTTTGGTGCCCACACCTCTACAGCGGCTTTCCTCTTTTTGCAGAAAGCCAGACAGGTCACCTCTATCCATTGAAATTTCTGTTTTATTCATGGATGCCGGCCTGGCTTGCCTTTGGTTATGACACCGTTTTCAGTGTCTGGTTAAGTGGCCTCACCATGTATGCCTATTTACGCCAGCGGTTTTCTGCCCCGGCGTCCCTCATTGGCGCTATTCCATTCGGTTTCGGAGGGTTCATGGCCGCTCACCTCATTCACACCTCTTATATTAATTCCATGCCATGGATCCCTCTTAGTTTTCTTTTCCTTGAACGGGCCTGGCGAGGTGAGCGTTGTCGTAACACCGTCTTTGCCTCCATCATGCTGACCATGCAAATTTTTGCAGGAAACATGCAGATTGCCATTTTGACGTTCCTTGCTCTAACTCTGGTATCTGGGTATTGGATTCTGGTCGCTGTTGTCCAAAAAAACAAAACAGCGATTCATACCATTCTGTTACACACTCCACTGGCTTTCCTGATCGCCTTCAGCATGGGAGCTGTACAGATTCTTCCTGCAAAGCAACTACTCGATCATTCCCCGAGACAATCAGGACTTTCGTTTGACGAACTGACTAATCAGAACTCCTGGCATCCGGAATTACTGCCCACGTTATTCTTACCCCATGCATTCGGATCACGCAGTCATAACACCGATTGGATGGACGGTTACTACTGGTACCATGAAATGTATACATACCTGGGTGTTTCTGTACTTTTAATTGCTTTTTACGGAATTACTCAGTGGAGACAAAGCTGGATTTTTGGTCACCTCGTTTTGACTGTTTTCAGCCTACTTTTCATGATGGGCCGGTACCTTCCACTCTATGACGTGTTTGAATACCTTCCCATCTTGAGTGCCATGAGGGCTCCCGTTCGGGAAAGTGTATGGTTGGGACTGACAATCGGCAGCCTAGCAGCGGCCGGTGTTCAGTTTCTGATAGATTGCCCAACATCCGTTTCCAGATGGCCGTTTCGAGCCTTTTTACTTCTCGCATCAGCAGCGATGATTTCGCTTGCCGTTACTTACCATCCGCTTATCTGGGGAGAACCGGTAGCCGTTGACAATGCAAGACTTTCTACCTCAATACACACTCAGATCGACCCGCTTCCTCAAAGACATCAACGTCTGATAGGTCAGATCGGAGGCGATTTAATAACGGCAGTGCTGCTTGTAACCGCAACAGGATTTATACTGAGACGTATTCAATCGCGTAAATCTCTCATTCAACGCAGACGTTGGGCACTCCTGCTTAGTGTGCTGATCATAGGAGACATCTTTTGGGCTGCTCGTCATCTTTCACCTACGCTACCTCACCGATATTGGTCCAAAGAACCGAAACTAGTATCCCTTCTCACTGACAGAAAACCCCGCCCCCGCATTCATCCGGTTGATTATGGGTTACACAATTTTCCTGGATATGAGACGGGTCACGATCCCCTTAATTCCGCATGGAAGCAGACTTGGAACATGATTCGTCCTGTTCCCACTTCCATACGAACGCTACGGGAAACGGCCATCGACGTTCTTCCTGGAAGTGCCCCCGCAGCGTGGTCCATTGACAGTTCAAAAGGACACACTCCGATTTATCTGGAACGCATGCATCGTTATCTCAATATTGCCTCCACCCCTTACGATCCTTTCCGTATGGACCCATGGCAATTTTCCTTTGCCTCCATTAGTCACCTAGTAACTCCACCTGGACAGACATTACAACGAATCGGAACCTCTTCTCGTGTCTGGAAACCCGTCCGTTGGCCCGACCGATTACAAAATGACCAGAACTGGTATCCTCCAGAGGTCTACCACAACGACAAAGTACAACCACGTATTCGTTTAACCAATCGCGTTCTCTATGCCCAGAATGCCTCTGCCGCTGAACAACTGCTTCGTTCGGGGAGTTTTGACCAGGAAACCGTCACGGTAATCGAGGATTCTCGTCGTCCGTTACCTGAATTTACCAGCCGTAACTCAAAGTCCGAATTTCCCGAATTAGAGAATACACCATCACTGGGCGAGACGACTCTGGTCAGCTATGCTCCCGAATTTATTCAGATCAAAGCCAACGTGAAACAGCCTTCTTATTTGATACTTAGCGATGCTTTTTATCCGGAGTGGGGGGTTCGGATTAATGGTCAAAACCAGTCCATTGTGCCGGCACAATTGGCATTCCGGGCTGTCTATCTTGAACCGGGCCTGCACGACATAGAATTCTATTATCAAAGAAATGCTTTTCACTTGGGACTTCTAATCTCGTCCGCTGGTCTCCTGCTGGGGATTGTCCTGTGCCTGATTCCAGTTCGTGGTCAACAGATGGAACCACTCGATGGAACCGCACTCCATCAGGCTGAACGATTCGCATCCTTGTCCCTGTCCGTCCTTTTTATGGTTCTTGTTCTTTCAGTTTTCACGCACTGGGACAAATGGCGAATACAGACAGATAATGCTGGACAATGGATTGGCAGTTTCCACAGTTATCATTGGGAACAACATTACAACTCGCCTCCCTAATTCGTTTCTTAACAACGATCCCTTAGTTGACCTCCAGTCGTACGCAGGTAACGCTAACGATGACCGGTTTTCCAGAAAAGAAACAAGTGGATTCCTACCGTGATCACCTGTTAACTGTCTGGGATATCGGACCAACCGCATTGACAGATGAGCTGGCCCATCGCTTGAGCTCTACCGATTACCAAGATTTGGTTAACTGGAAAAAGACCATAGCTACGGACAACCACCCTTCCACGTTGGACCGTTTTTATCGCTGGCTCATGTCTGCATCACGGTTCGGTAGCGTTCAATCCTCACGATGGATGGAAATCCTTACAAGCGGCATATGGGCTAGCGTAATGCTGAAGGAACTCCATGTGTGTGGACCCGTTCTTGATATTGGCTGCAACGCTGGTTACTGGGATTCCTGGATGTCTTACCACAATCAGAGAACCATTACTGGAATGGACAAGAGAGAAATCGCAATCCATTTTGGTCAAAAACGCCAGAACGAACTCGGGCTTCAGAACACCCTTCTGGTAGCCGATTTCATGGAGGCTTATCCCTCTCATAAATATACGGCCATTGTATCACTTCAAGGCCTCACCGAAGCTTTTCACTGCCAACAAAAACGTATTTTTGAATCGGTTGCAACATATCTCATGAAAGATGGGTATCTGATCATGATTGATGAATTACCAGGGCAATCATTGCACTACGAAAAAATGTGGAAACAAGCTGGGTTCCATCTCTGTGCCGCTGGTATGGTCGGGGGACTCGGAATCGATCACGAATGGAAAAGCTATCTGGCCCTGGTGCTAAAACTTGGAGGTTCTGACACCACAAAAACAATAGTGGAAGCGGAAAAATCAACCGAACAGCTATGGCAGTCGTTCCATCTGTATGGAACTGACTCCACCATCGACTGGACATTGCGCAATAGCGCGTATTGGTGGGCTGCACACGAGGACGCCTTCGTCTTTTTATAATATCGTATTGAACCCCTGACCCCATATGTTCACGGTTCACAACCAGCTGGGCACTGATCGCTCTCCCCTCTTCTGCCCGTCAACCGGTATCGTACGTTTTGAGACCTTTTATAATCAACTCAACTGGATTTCGTCCCACCGACATTATCTGTGATTGCATTAGGTCACAACTTGATTATTGATCAATCGGGCCTGACGCACTCCTCCCACTAGCTCAGACTTCTAATCAACCTGACCTATGGTAACTCCACTCCTTGGCTATGAGGTGGCTCTCAAAGAACCGTCTCATAATCTACCACTGCACTCGGGTCCAGACATTTATTAATCAGTTTGGGTTGTTGCAACATTCTCAAACAGATAGCATGCCATGCTTGGTCATTCCAGCTGCGCCGAATGCCTGAACGTCACCTTCCTATTCACGTTTTTCCAAAACGCAATTCACGACCGTAGACATGTCCCATTCTACTGCCAAGGTTCCAGGCAACTCAGGACTATCCCGGTTACTGTTGCCGCTGCGCACCGTGTCCGCCATCACGCTTGTCAGTCGTGTTCTCGGATTGCTTCGTGACATATCTACAGCTGCAATATTTGGAATGGGGAATGTCATGGACGCCTTTGCGCTTGCCTTTCGCATTCCCAATCTATCAAGACGACTGTTGGGTGAAGGTGCTCTATCTGCTGCCTTCCTACCTGTTTTCATAGACCGCCGTCAACACCATGGAACAGAAGCCTCCTGGCACCTTGCCAGCGCGGTGCTGAGTCTACTTACTCTCCTGTTATGCGGGCTGGTAATTCTTGGACTTACTCTGTGTGGATTGCTATATCAACTCAACGTTAATGATCCACACTTGAGTTTCCTGGTAACTTTGACCTCCCTTTTACTACCCTTCATGATCTTTATTTGTTTATCTGCGCAAATCGCCGCCATGCTTAACGCGTTGGGGCACTTTGCACTACCAGCGCTGTCGCCGGTATTGATCAACGTAGGATGGCTTATTACCCTTTGGGGAATCGCTCCCTGGATAAGCACGTCACTGAAAACTCAGTGCATGGTCATGTCCTGTGGAATCGTTTTCTCGGCATTCATTCAACTCGGCTTTCAAACTCTTTTTCTCTGGAGATATGGTTTTAGATTCCAGTCTCCCTGGCGGGCTGATCGCCTGGCACTCACAACTATTTTCAACAGTCTCGTGCCTATGCTTCTAGGATTGTCCATCGTTCAGATTAATGGATTCCTGGATAGTCTCATTGCCTGGTTGCTTGCACAACCTGAAGGGCAGCCCCTTCATTTTCATGTTTTGGGCTACGCGATCGCATATCCTATGATACCTGGATCCGTTTCCAGTCTTTATTTCGCTGAACGGGTATACCAGTTTCCAGTAGGGGTTTTTGGAGTAGCTGTTGGAACTGTGATTTATCCCCTTTTAAGTCGCCATGCATCAGAAAGAAATACGACCGCATTGGTTGAAGATTTAATCGCCGGACTACGACTGGTCCTGATTATCGGAATTCCTGCCAGTGCTGGCCTTGTTGTTCTGGCTAAGCCAATAGCCGCATTATTGTTCCAGCACGGTCAATTCAGTGTTCAAGACACGATACGTGCAGCCTTTACACTTCAGGCTTACGCCGTGGGTATCTCCGCATACTGCTGCATGCCGGTTTTGGTAAGAGCTTTCTACGCAACAGGTAACCACAGCACACCGGTGCAAATCGGTCTCGCTGTTGTCCTTCTAAATCTCGTACTTAACCTGTTACTGGTCTGGCCAATGGGAGAAGCTGGACTGGCGTTGGGAACGGCCCTTACCGCAACCCTTCAGGCGATACTACTGGGCATATGTCTAGTTCGCAGCAAAAAGAATGCACCCTGGAAATCGTTGGGGAACTCCACAATACGCGCTATCTTCGCAACCGTGATAATGACGGTTGTGATTTTCCTTACAGACTGGTTATGCCAATCGAGCGCCGTGCTACAGTTTCGTTTAATTCAAGTGCTTCTGCCTCTGACGGCAGGAATGGGTTCGTATTTCCTGATCGGTCATTTCCTAGGTTTTAATGAATTCTTTGCACCCTTTTTCCAATATCGTCAACACAAAACTCGGCCAGACACCCCGTAAACCCAAGATTCCCGAAACCTATCCTAAAAAGCCGGTTCACTCCATCTTCCCAACCTCTTTGTAACGCTCTAGAATTGTGTGCTTCTTCACGCGCCCGTAGCTCAACTGGATAGAGCAGCGGACTTCTAATCCGCAGGTTGCAGGTTCGAGTCCTGCCGGGCGTACTAGACTTACGACGATGTGTGACCCAGAATTGGTGATCCACTCATATCCATCGTGACGTGAGTTGGCGCCACGATCCTCAAACCGGATAAACAAGGTGGCGAAACATATTCGATCAAGAATCCAGAAAATATTGCGTTGCTCAATCTACTAACCCGGCTCAGCCACTCACCCGAATACGTAAGCAGCAATCGGCTCGTTTTCCTAGGTGCGTGCTTCCCATGGGTGTGGCTACAGAAGCATCAAGCCAACAGATTATCGACAACACCGAAACGGTGAGCTTTGTAGCCCGTCAACCGGGAAAAGGTTTTGAGCTTGCAAGCGTTTGAACAACAATAACAATCGATTTCGGAACTTTCGAAGAGACACGCATGATTCGCCAGACACTACATCGCGTAACAATAATGTTTACCAAATCGTTAGTTCTCGTGCTCGCGATATGCTGTACGCTATGCGATGCTGGGCGATCCGACGAGACAACCAAGATCGATTTCAATCGTGACATTCAACCCATTTTGGCCAACCATTGCTTTGCATGCCACGGTCCCGACACGTCGGGCCGCGAGGCGGGGCTTCGATTGGATCTTCGCGAAGCGGCCTTGGGCCACGATCAAGCCGGCCTCCGTGCCATCGTACCTGGTAAACCGGATGAGAGTGAACTGATTCGGCGAATTGAGTCCAGCGATCCGTTTGAAGTCATGCCGCAGGATCCGGAAAAGCGGCTCAGCCGCGAACAGATCGCATTGTTGCGTGAATGGGTGCGTCAAGGTGCGGAGTTTCGCGACCACTGGGCATTCGAGCGGCCGATCAAGGCCGACCTTCCGTCCGTACAGAACGCAGATTGGCACCGCAACGAAATCGACTACTTTGTGCTTGCTGGTCTGGAAGAAAAAGGCATCAAGCCAAATCCGGTCGCCGACCGCACAGCGCTGATCCGCCGAGTCACGCTTGATCTGACAGGAATGCTACCGACGATTGCAGAAGTCGACGCATTCCTCACAGATCGTTCGGATAACGCTTATGAGAAGGTCGTTGACCGGTTGCTCAAGTCATACCGATACGGCGAACATCGGGCCAGATACTGGATGGATTACGCTCGCTATGGCGATACACAGGGTTTGCACGTTGATGCGTATCAAAGCCGCTGGCCGTATCGCGACTATGTAATTCGGGCGTTCAATTGCGACATGCCGTACGATCAATTCACCCGCGAACAGCTTGCCGGCGACCTGCTGCCACCGAAAAACATCCACCAACTCGTCGCCACAGGGTTCATTCGTTGCGGAATTGCGACCGGCGAAGCCGGCACGATTATCGAGGAGTTGAAGGTCAATTTGGCTCGCGAGCGGGCGGAGATGTTCGGCTCGGTATTTTTGGGACTGACGACTGGATGTGCCGCGTGCCACGACCATAAGTACGACCCGCTGACACAGCACGACTTCTATTCGTTGACAGCCTTTTTCAACAACATTACCGAGAAGGCGTCATGTGATGACCGCGAGGATTGGCCGCCGAGTATCCGTGTTCCGAAAGAGGCAAATCTCGTGGCCTACGATGCTGTGCTTGCCGAAAAGGCCGGTGTGCTGCGGCAACTGGCGGCGCGCCGCGCGCAGGCGGACAAACTGATCAAGTCATGGTTGAACTGTGGAAACAGTCCGCAAGCTGTTACGGCCGACGGATTGGAGTTGCGGTTGCGACTCGACGAAAACCATGTCGAAAGTTCCGAGAACAGTATGGTTGTCCACAACACCGCGCCTGATGCCAGATCAACGACTTTCACGACCGAAGGTCCAAAACCGCACTGGGGCGAAGAGACTCATCTCTGGCCAACCTTTCGCTTCGAGACCAACACTCGACTGAATCTTGGCAGGGCCGGCGATTTTGAAAAGGACGAGCCGTTCTCATGCGGCGGATGGATCAAGGTCCGCAACGTACCCGGCGGCCGATCCTGGAATACCAAACAAGGTGCCTTGATCGCGCGGATGGACGCTGCTAACAAGCTCCGTGGTTGGAACCTGTATTACATCGACGGGGCGCTCAACGTTCAACTAGTTCATGCGTGGCCCGATGCGATCTCGGTCAAAACGGTCGGTACGACGGAATATCGCGGTCCTTTCGCGCCGATCGAAGGTTCCCACGGCGGCACTAACACGACAGAAACGCTGCCGCGCGGCGGTTGGTCCCACGTCTTCTTCACCTATGACGGTACAGGGAAGGCGACCGGGATTAAGATATTCGTCAACGGCATTGAGCAGAAGCTCGAAGTGGAGCACGACAGGTTAACCGGATCGATCCTCACTGAGGCACCGACGTGGCTCGGCCGCCGTCACGACACGGAACCGATGCAGGCCACCGCCTATCAAGACATCCGCTTCTATCGCCGCCAACTCTCATCTGATGAAGTCGTCCGCGTGCAGCGCGAAGACATCGCGGCAGAAATCGTTGCTTCGACAAAGCGGGCCGACTGGTCGCGGGATCAGCGCAAGATTGTCGAAGAC
>CAXEIY010000038.1:0-2280 GCA_963996245.1 uncultured Planctomycetia bacterium
CTTAAAAGATTTTAATCGAAGGGATTTCGTCCAGGCCAGCGGTGTTGCACTCAGCGGGTTGATAGCGGGATCACTTGTGGGATGCGGTGATAACACCACAGAACCGGCAACCTCATCATCCAGCGATTCGACAAGCGATATTCACGTGTGTCGCGGGCTCAACAACTGTAAAGGCCAAGGGGCAAGTGGCGACAACGATTGTGCCGGCCAAGGAGCCTGTGCCACCGCAACCGCGCATTCATGCCATGAACAAAACGACTGCAAAGGCCAGGGTGGTTGTGGAGAAACGACGGGCAAGAATGCCTGCAAAGGTCAGGGAGAATGCTCGGTCCCTCTGATGCCTGCCACCTGGGAAAATGCTCGAAAACAATTCGAAAGCGCTATGACCGAACAAGGAAAAGACTTCGGGTCTCCACCAGAAGCGGACTCTTAAATCCCGTCGGAGCACAGCAGACCATGACGGCTACGTTTTCTGCCCTGAACCAATCCACTTTCCATGATCCTCCACGCTCCACGCTCCAGATCAAAACTCGCTACCGCAGTTTACAGGGACCGATTCCGTCCACTGAATCGCTTCCTCTTCTGGAAGCTACGGATCGTTACTTCCCGAGAGTAAACTGCTATCAGCCACCGGTCGTCTGGAAGCGTGCTGAAGGATTTCAGGTTTACGATCACTCGGATAACTGCTGGATTGATTTCAGTTCCGGAGCTGTCATGGCAAATACCGGTCATGGGCATCCGCGTATCCGTACCGCTCTTAACAATCACCTCGACCAGGGACTGTTGGCACAGTTCAGTTTTTCTTCAGAAATCCGCATTCAGTTGGCAGAACGAATACTGTCACATACCCCTGAGGGACTGAACAAGATCTATTTTCTGACAACAGGTTCCGAAACCACCGAGGCGGCTATTCGACTCTGTCGTATGTGGGGGATGCGGCAACACCCTAACAAATGCAAAATCGTTACTTTTGAAGGTGACTACCATGGCTGGACCATGGGGGCCCAACAGGTGTCGGGATCCAGTGCATCCAAAACCTGGCTTCCCGATCCCGCCACAGATATCTACCACCTGCCATTTCCAGGATTCCCTGTTTCCAATGAAATCAACGGGGACGCTCTTTTCCAGGCTTCACTCGACCATTTGAAACAGTTGTCTATCTGTGCCGAAGACATCGCAGCCGTGTTTATTGAAACCCTCCAAGGTTGGGGGGCATTAACCTTTCCTGATCGTTATTTACACGCATTGCGTCAATGGGCCGATCAACACAAAATCCTTCTGGTTTTTGATGAAATTCAAACAGGCTTCGGTCGTACTGGTAAATGGTTTGCACACGAACATTACAACGTCCGCGCGGATCTGCTATGCATAGGTAAAGGCCTGACATCGAGTCTTCCTCTTGCAGCGCTGCTTGGTCCGGCATCTATACTCGACTTACTCTCGCCGGCTGAGGTCACCACAACCCATGCTGGACATCCTCTTTCCTGTGCGGCTGCCCTGGCTAATCTCGATATTCTGGAAGAAGACAATCTCATAGACCAGGCTTTGGAGAAAGGCAAGCTCGCCTCGGCAACCCTCCAACAGCTACAAACACGATTTCCGGAATATATCGCCAGCACAAAAGGACTCGGACTGTTACAGGCGATACATGTCAGGAATCCTGCCACCAATACCCCGGACGAAGAACTGGCCTGGCACTGGACTGCTGCAGCAGTCCGACGTGGAGTCATGTTGTTTCATACTCATCGCAGTACGTTGAAAATATGCCCTCCCCTGATCATTCCAGAAGATGCGTTGGTTGAAGGAATCGAAGCCTTGGGAGAGGCTTTAGACGACTATCTACACTCCAAATAATAAATAACTTGAGGACTACGCTATGCGGTCACCGAACTATCTTCGTCGTCACCATCGTTATATCATTCTATTTTCATTGACCGTTCTTTCCTTATTTCTATCCATCGCACCATGGTCAATAGAAGCGAGATCTTCCTCAACCGACATCCCACGATCGGAACGTGGGGAACGGTTTTCCGTCGCAGCCCTCGTATTACCTAATATTCGATGGGATCGCGAGCGTGCACTGGAACGTATCGTAAGTTATACACGTCGCGCCGCATCGCAAGGGGCAAAAATTGTTGTCACACCCGAAACCTGTCTGGATGGTTACTGTTGCCATCAACCCGAATTAACAAAAGAACGCTTTGTTGAACTCGCTGAATCTGAACAAGAAGGCCCTTCCATTATTCGCCTGAGAAAACTGGCGCGAGAACTCGATATCTA
>CAXEIY010000039.1:0-5423 GCA_963996245.1 uncultured Planctomycetia bacterium
AACTGGTCCATATTTTGAAAAGCTATGAGAGTGTTGCCGTAGCGTTTTCAGGTGGAGTGGATAGTGCCGTTGTAGCCAAAGCGGCCCGATTGGCTCTGGGGGATTCGTCGATTGCCGTAACCGCGGTGAGTCCCAGTTTGGCTGCAGATGAAAAGGAGATCGCTCAACAGGTTGCTGAAAAAATAGGAATTCGGCATCGGTTTATAGAAACCCAGGAATTCGATAATCCTGATTATACAGCCAACGCACCGAATCGCTGTTATTTCTGCAAGACAGAGTTGTATTCTCGTTTGACCGCGATGATACCCGAATTGAAGGTTCACGTGCTAGCGAATGGTTCCAACGTTGATGACCAGGGTGACTGGCGGCCGGGCATGACTGCGGCGGACGAACACCAGGTCCGTAGTCCTCTGTTGGAAGCAGAAATAGACAAACAACAAGTTCGTTTGTTGGCCAAGCATTGGGACTTGCCTATCTGGGACAAACCGGCAACGCCATGTCTTTCAAGCCGAATTGCTTACGGTGAATCGGTGACGCCAGAACGAGTACTGATGATAGATCGGGCAGAGCGGTTTCTGAAGGAACAAGGGTTAACGGAATTGCGGGTACGCTATCACCCGGGAGATATCGCCCGAATAGAGGTACCCATTGAAGACCTTGAACGTCTAACAGATCCGGCATGGAGAGTACCTTTGCTGTCCTATTTTCGGACGCTGGGATTTCGGCATATCACGCTTGATTTACAGGGATTCCGATCCGGAAGCATGAATATCGGAACCGTAGCGAACACGGCATGTCAAAGTACAGAGATGAAGAGTTCTTCGTGCGAGTCAACCAGTTGCGGTACCGACCCTTCTGAAGGATGACTGGGGGAATGTTTCTGGAAGATTTGGAATAACCGAATGTCCCGCTTCGCAAATAATCAGTGGGGCGATGGAGAACAATCGGTGCAGGAGAGAAGTGTCGTGCTACACCGATGGAGATATATCGGAATCCTGTTGGTTGGCGCTGTCATAGCCTGTGTGATTGGTGTGCGATTCCAGTCGTGGAGAAAAGTATCGGATGGCACAGAGCGGCCAGACGAAATTACGCTTTTTCAACCAGGGAGCCCCTGGGCCGACAAACCAGAAACTTTTCCGACACCGGCGCATTTTGAACGGGATGCTCGGCGCCCCGTTCGCCGCGACTATTTTCAAGTGTTACATTACCCGCCATTTGTTCACGCAGATGAGGCGGAAGACCTCGTTGAATCGCACCTTCCTGTTCTCGGAGTGGTGTATAAGGGAAGGGCAAAGGCATATCCCATTCGCGTCCTTGGATTGCATGAAATTTGTAACGATTCAATTGCAGATGAACCCATTGTGGCGAGCTATTGAGTACTCTGCCAGACGGCTATCGTGTATAGCCGGCGACTTGATGATCAAGTTCTGTCGTTTGGTCATGAAGGAGTGTTGTACAAAGATTCTTTTCTGAAATACGATCATCAAACCCGTTCTTTATGGGTTCATGTAACGGGGCGTTGTATTGCCGGGGCATTCCAGGGACGGAGACTGAATACCGTGGCATCGGTAGTTACCTCCTGGGCCGATTGGAAAAGACGTTATCCCGACAGTCTGGTGCTTGAAGAAAAGGGGTATCCTCACTTCTTGGGAACCTATCTGGGTCTCGATTCGGGCCGTGCTTCAGATTACGCTTTCTGTCTAACGGAATCCGCACAACCCAAGGCATATCCTTTTAGAGCGCTTCGAAAAAGTGAGGTTGTCAGTGACACGCACGATGACGAAGCTCTGCTCATTGTTTTTTCCTGGTCAGAGAACCGCGGTCAAATATGGGACCGTGAGCTCGATCAGGAGATTTTGTCGTTTTCGTTGGTTCGGAAAGATGAGAATAAGGGACCAATTTTACAAGATGCACAGACCGGTAGTCTATGGAATGGATTGGAAGGGGTTGCTGTGGAAGGAGTTCTGAAAGGAAAACGTCTCCGAGCTCTGAGATACCATCCCATTCTCCTGGAAGCGTTTCAGGTGTTTTATCCCGAAGGTGAGATATACGGGGAATAACCGTGATAAGTTTCCTGTGCATGGGATTGCAAAGGAAAGGGAAATATCACTATACTATTCGATCAGACTGATTTTAGAGGCTTTGGGAGAAAAGCTTGATGAGTTGCGAATGTGAAGTATGTGGGAAAAAACGATCGGTGGGCAATTCCATTTCTCGTCGGGGTAAAGCTAAGTACCTCGGAGGAGTAGGTAAAAAGATTACTGGAATTACTCGGAGACAGTTTCGTCCCAACCTGCAACGTCTGAAAGTGGTCATTGATGGCGCGGTTCGGAGGGCACGTGTTTGTACTCAATGTTTGCGAAGTGGACGTGTTCAAAGACCACAAAGGAAAAATCCCTTTCAGTTGCCCGTATAGCGATTTAGTCGGACGGTGTGATTGTATATTCTGTCCTTCCATTCGTGAGAGGCTTTCTTGCTTGATCTCCAGTCGAACAGCATAGGTTGCCATGTCGCTGACCACTCAAGATGTTGAAAAAGTTGCGCTGCTTGCAGGATTGAACGTCTCCGCTGAGGAAATCCGGCAGTTTGCTGATCAGCTGGGCCAGATTGTGGCTTATGTAGACCAGCTCTCAGAACTGAATACCGATGATGTGGAACCGATGGCACACGCCAGCGAATTAAGCGATGTTTTTCGCGCGGATCAGACTGCACCAAGTCTGGATCGTGAGGATGCGCTGGCCAATGCACCTCACCATAACGAGGAATATTTTCTGGTTCCTCCCGTGCTTGAGTAAGAATAATGCCTGGCTTCCTGTTTCTCCGCCAACGGCATCATTCCACTGTTTTACCGGGGCGACTGTCCGTCTGCAGAACGTAATCGTGTTCTCAGTTTATGGTCCGTTGTAGTAAGGAAGGGGCTTCTGTCTTGCGTTTCGATATATTGACACTCTTCCCGGATATGTTCGAAAGTTATCTTGCCCAGAGTATTCTAAATCGTGCGATTGACCGTCAGCTTATTGAAATCCACTGTTGGAATATTCGTAACTGGGCACGCGGTAAGCACCGAGTGGTTGATGACCGTCCGTTTGGCGGTGGTCCAGGCATGATTTTGAAACCAGAGCCCGTTTTTGATGCGGTGGAGACGGTACGTGCAAAAGTTAAAGAGCCTGGAAAACTGATAATGCTGACCCCACAGGGGAGGCCCTTAGATCAGGAGTTGGTAGACCGCTTAGCCCAGCAGCGTCGGTTGCTGTTGTTGTGTGGTCGGTATGAGGGTTTTGATGAACGCATTCGCCTGGGACTGAATCCGATAGAAATTTCGATTGGTGATTATATCTGTTCGGGCGGTGAAGTGCCTTCGATGGTTCTGATAGACAGCGTAGTGCGTCTTCTTCCAGGAGTGTTAGGGGATGAACAAAGTGCTTGTACGGAATCTTTTCAGGGCGAGCAATTTTTGGAATACCCCCAGTATACTCGCCCGCGCGATTTTCGGTCGATGTCCGTTCCTGACGTTCTGGTCAGCGGAAACCATGAGGCTGTTGCCCGATGGAGAAGAGAGCAGTCTAGGATCCGTACTCAAATGCGCAGACCAGATCTATTAGAGGGAAATATGTAAAACATACGCCCCCTTCGCTCAAGGGAATTAGTCGAGGGCAGCGTCAAGTTTTGCCTGGTCAAATCCAACAATTACCTGTTCATCTATGACAATAGTTGGAGTTCCTGGACTGTTCAGTTTGGCAAAAGTTTCGAACGCTTCCTGATCAGATGCGATGTCCTTGGAAGTGAAACTCACTTCCTTTTGTGATAGATAATCCATCACAGATCGGCAGGGGGGTCAACCAGGTGAATGATAGACGGTGATGTTCTGAGCCATATGTATCTCACGTTCTTAAGGTAAGAGAATGGTGTTTAGAATTTTCAAATACGGAAATTCAGGAATTGTTCAGCGCTTCCTGTGCTGCAGCAAGGCGCGCGATAGGAACCCGAAAGGGGCTGCAGCTCACATAGTCCATTTTTGCACGGTGACAGAATCGAACACTATTCGGATCGCCACCGTGTTCTCCGCAGATGCCGATTTTCAGATCGGGGCGCGTGGTGCGTCCTTTTTCAACGCCGATATGGATCAGTTGTCCTACCCCGTTTTGATCGATTGTCTGGAAAGGGTCTGTGGGCAGAATACCATTGGTGATGTAATGTCCGATTAAAGGCGCTACATCGTCACGACTGAAACCGAATGTCATTTGTGTCAGGTCATTGGTTCCAAAACTAAAAAATTCCGCAGTCTCAGCAATTTCGTCGGCGGTCAGAGCTGCACGTGGAATTTCAATCATGGTTCCTACCAGATAGTTTACCGTGGTTCCCGTTTCCTGAATGACGGTATCAGCAACGGTTCGTGCGCGGCTTTCAAGAAAGCGTAATTCTTCCGCTGTACCAACGAGTGGAATCATAATTTCCGGATGTACGTCAATTCCTTTTTTCGCACACGAACACGCGGCTTCAATAATAGCTCGAACCTGCATGTCATAGATTTCTGGATACTGGATACCCAGGCGACACCCTCGCTGGCCGAGCATCGGATTCATTTCCTCAAGTTGTTTGACTCGTTCCTGAATGTGATCCAGCGGAACATCCATTTCCTGTGCCATCGTTTCCTGGGCATCTACTTCGTGGGGTAAAAATTCATGTAATGGGGGATCCAGTAGACGGATCGTGACGGGAAATCCGTTCATGGCTGAAAAGATGCCTTCGAAGTCCTGTCTTTGGAAGGGGAGCAGAAGGGTCAGTGCTTTTTCTCTTTCTGCTAACGAATCGGCGAGTATCATCTGTCTCATCTGGACGATCCGTTCTCCAAAAAACATGTGTTCCGTTCGACATAGCCCAATGCCTTCTGCCCCAAATTGGCGTGCGCGGGAGGAATCCTCGGGCGTATCGGCGTTGGTTCGTATTTTCAGAGTTCGGTGTTGGTCAGCCCATTCCATCATTCGTGAAAATTGCTGATAGAGTTGAGATTCACCGGGATCGCGATTCTGATGGATGAGAACTTGTACAATTTCAGAAGGTTGCGTGGCTAGCTGTCCTGCTAACACTTCCCCCGTCGAACCGTCAATGGAGATAAAATCCCCTTCTTTGATAGTATGTCCACTCGCTTGGAGAACCTTGTTTTCGCTATCGATATGAAGACTGGAGCATCCCGCGACACAACAACAGCCCATGCCACGCGCTACCACCGCTGCGTGGCTGGTCATGCCACCCCGCGCGGTCAGAATTCCTCGAGCAACGGCCATTCCACCGATGTCTTCAGGAGAGGTTTCTTCACGACAAAGAATTACCGGATCCCCTTGCGCAGCGATTATTTCAGCGTCTTGTGCAGTGAAAACTGCCTTGCCGCTTGCTGCACCAGGACTGGCGGGCAAGCCCGTACC
>CAXEIY010000040.1:0-10805 GCA_963996245.1 uncultured Planctomycetia bacterium
GAAACCGCCACCTTGACCACCCTGGCCGCCTTGACCCTGGAAACCGCCACCCTGGCCACCTTGACCCTGGAAACCGCTACCCTGGCCGCCTTGACCCTGGAAACCGCCACCTTGCTGAAGTGGTAATTGGAATTGTTGACCACCTTGACCCTGGAAACCGCCACCTTGACCGCCCTGGCCGCCTTGACCCTGGAAACCACCACCTTGACCGCCCTGGCCGCCTTGGCCCTGGAATCCGCCACCTTGTCCGCCCTGACCACCTTGACCCTGGAAACCGCCACCTTGTCCGCCCTGACCACCTTGGTAGTCACCACCTTGACCGGAACCGGATGTCCCACTTCCAGAGGCAGGTGTGGCATTGACCGAAACCATGGCCTCTAATTTCGGATGGGTTCCGTCCGGATTCCAGTTGTCAATGAGACGATTCGGCAACGGACAGGTAAGCGATTGCGATACGTAGGAAAGGGGTACTACTTCAGATGTGGTTGCCCAGTTGCGGGCTTCCTCTTTTTTAAAGGTTTCCAGATTGGCGTCAATGGTCTGCCATGTGCTGGGCCAAGTACCATCCTTTAGCAGGGCTTGACGTTCGAGGTTGACGCTCAGGTATTCTGGTTTTTCCGATACCTTAGCTTTGATAAACGCAAGTTGTTGCTTTTGGATGGGAGCCAGTGCACGGACGGCAACGTATCGAGAGGTTCGTATCGGACGGAGCACAGCAGGCGCTTCTTGCTCTGAATCATCCTCATCCTCATCCTCATCATCGTTCTGTACCCTGCGACGCGTTTCTTCGTCTACTCGCGTACTCAGTCCGGCGTTAGGATCGTTGACCGGTATGGCTGCATAGCCAGCGGTTGCGACCGGATCAACGGCAGCTAACCATTCTGGTTCCTGACGCTGACCACGTCCGGTGGGCTTGCGGTAAAAATGTCCTGCCCAGCGATACTCATTTAGGGCGACCGTTTCTTCAAGACGGTCGGTTACAATGGAACCATAATTTCTCGGTTCGCTGGGAGCACCTGTCTTCTGTACATTTCCGTCAAGATTCTTATTAGCCGCGTCCAGGCTGCTATCAAAATTTGCCCGACTATGAGTTTTAAGCCCTTCCGGAATTCCCATACCTTGAAAATAATAGAATAGCGTGAACACAAAAAAGATCCCGCCGAATGCGATTGCCACCTTTTCACCATGGCTTACGCTTTGTTCCTTGAGAAGATTAAGATATTTTTTCAATGTGACGCTCCTCGTGTTCTCGTTCGTCCAGGAACCTTGTATTCAGGGTTTGGGCGATAGGGGTTTTCAAGGGGATTATGGGTGTGTCCGGAGTCTTATTCGGTTTCCTCTTCATTGGAATCCGTCTGTGCAGCGGTTTCATCCGTATTTTCATCGGTCGTGCTGGGTTGTGATGTAGCTATTGCAATCGGTTTGTCGGGAGAATTAAAGAGATAGATTCGTCCACGCAATTGAAGCAATCCGATATCCACGCTGTTCACATCAAGGTTCCCATTTCCGGAACCATTTTCAAGGTAATCGGGGCCTTGCAGATTCAGGTTGGTGATCTCGATTACCGAAGAATCATTAACCATCTCAGTGAGCAAAACAGGCAGTTGCTGATGGTCAATCAGTAGTACCAGGCGAAATTCCAGGCGATTAAACTGGTCGGTTTGCAGCTCGTATCGTTCGGCGTCTTCAGATCCTTCTTCGTCATCTGAGCCGCCACTGAGTTGCATACCACCTCCTTGGCCGGGAGACATGCCACCCTGACCACCCTGGCCACCCATACCTTGACCACCTTGGCCGCCCTGACCACCCATGCCTTGACCACCCATACCTTGACCTCCTTGACCTCCTTGGCCACCTGAGGTGGTGGTTTTTTCTTCACCTGAAGTGATCCGGTTGCCACCGATCTGGAGTGCTCGAATTTCCTTTACCGCGGCATCAAAAGAACTGGTCGCATTGGCATTGGCTCGTTCTATGATTCCCAGCATTAATGACAAGAGCCAAAGGTCTTCCTGGGCTACCTTGATCTGTTCAGTACCCGGGGTTTGGCCCAGGTTAGCACGATACGCCAGTAGTGCGTTTTCATTGGTGAGTTGGAGAATGGGTTCTCCCTGATCATTTTTTCGAAGGAGCGTATTGGCTAGGTAATCACTTAATTGAGGCACGATGACATCTTCATAATGCAGTGCGTATTGCTGCGCGATGGCATCAGGAAGTTCGTCTTCTGGTCCGAGTTGAGCGATGGCCTGACCAACTTCAGGTATCGACCACTGGAAAATCGTTTCTTGCTTTTCGTAGATGGCGCGCCAGGCGGCATTCAGATAAGTCTTGGTGGTGGTGAGTTTGTTCGTTGTGTTGCTAATCCATTTATTGTTGGCATGTTGACCGGAGGCAAGCTTGTTAATGTCCGCCAGTGACACATCAAGAGCTTTAGTGCGGGTTGTGATCGCATTGCCCATCACACTTTTTCCCCACAGCCATCCTGCAACGGGAAAAATCAGTCCCAGCGCAAGGAGAATCACAAAACGAAAAGCGAGGATTTTTCCAAGAATCTCTTTGACGTTATCCATTATGTTACAGGCCTGAGTGAGAGTGTGTTCAGAGGGTTATCTTCTTGCAGGGGATCCAGTCAGTTCAGGGGGTGGTGGCGCTCAAAGCATCACCAGGGATACTGCCTTTTTGAGGTTGCCAAACCAGCGTAACTCGAAATCTCGTGTGCTGGGCAACGGTATTTTCCTCTTCCTTTTCTTCCTTGTCGCGATTTCCACCTATGGCACCAAATAGTCCACGTGTTTGCTCTCCCTGATCATTGTTTCCAGAACTGGTTTCCGGAATTTCCGAATCGGAGATGGAAAGAACGGTTGTGAAAGCTGACTGGACACCAAACGGGGCTAAGTTGTTCAAACGGCTCAGCAGGCGGGAACTGAGAAAACGTCCGGAACTGTTGGCAGGATCCCGCCGATTGTTATGAAAATGAAACCCATCCAACGTAAAAACAAAACCTGAGCCTGTCGGGGAGTTGGTGCGGGGGTCATCTTCAGCGATTTCCCCAGAATCCAGTTTGGCTTGAAGATGCGTGTCAAACCAGTTTTCCCACCACAGGGAAAGATCGTCATGGTAGGAAACGTTAATCCCGGAGAGCGATATTTCCTCACGCAGAGGGAGATCTTTGAATTCATCCGGATCTCGCGGGACCCGTTGGTTGATCATTCGTAGCATTTCAGGAATCCGTCGAAGGTTGTCCACACTTGCCGTGAGTTGTTCCCCACCACTCTGGCTTTCCTCTAACTCAGCTAGCTTGGATTCGTAGTTGGTCTGCAAATCCCGGGCTTTTTGGGTGAGTGAATCCGTTTTTTCCTTGGTGTCAGTGAACCTGGATTCGTGGGTATTTACGAATTGTCCTGTGGATCCGAAAAAGGCGATTGCCGAGCCTAGAAGTACCATAGCAGCCGTCGCAAGAGCCCAGGGTTTCTTTTCGCGAACCAGTCGTTGCTTATGAATTTCCGGTGGTAGAAGGGAAGATGCCAGCTGGCTTTGCCCTAACCCTTGCAGACACAGACCGTAACAGGAGGCAAAGCTGGAAGCATTCTTTTGGAACGCTGGTGCAGCTGTAACCGTGTCGCCTTGAAGAGTGGCAAAGGAATCAACCTTCTGAACTTCGTAATCCAGATTTTGACTGAGGTATTTCTGAAGGCCTGTCAGACGGAAACCACCACCCATTCCCAGGACTACTCCAATACGCTCGGAACGGTTGACATTAGCGTAGTAACCTATGGAGCGCTGAAGTTCTCCGAGAAAATCCTTGAAAACGGGTCGCATAGATTGGAAAACTTTCTTCGGATCCTGCGCCTTCGTCGCATTCCTTTTCATGTGCTCTGCTTCGGAAAAGGTCAGTTTCATTTCCTTGGACAGGGCACGTGTGAAGTGGTTGCCGCCAATAGGAATATTGCGTTGCCACACTTTTTCGCCATCAGTGACGATCAGGTTGGTGTTATCTGCCCCGATGTCCACGACAACCGCGTTACCGTCTATCGCTTCAGTGAGTCCTGCCTGTTCATCATCTTCGTCAAGCATCCGGCCATTGTTGAAACGGTCTTTTGAAATACAGTTGAAAAGAGCCATGGGGGTTAACTGGATATGAGACACTTCGATCCCGGCCTGCGTCGTCGGAGCGAGCTGTTTGTAGACCTGGTCACGGCGCATTGCAAAAATTCCCACTGAAGTCTCAGAAAGAAAGTGGGAGTCCCAGACGACTTCTTCCAAGGGGAAGGGAATTTGACTTCGGGCTTCGTACTGGACGAGATTAAGCCGTCCCTCTTCGTCGGGGATAGGAGGTAGATCAACAAACTTGACCAGACCGGACTGACCGGGAACCGATATGGCCACGGGCGTTCCGGCTATCTCATTACGAGTTATGAACGTTTCCAGGGTGGCGGCAACCAGCTGGTCGGGATCCGCGTCGGGCTGGCTGAGAATCTTGGCGTGTTCGATGTAGTCAAACTCTTCCGCGTACAGCTCGTTGCTATCAGCGTCATAACTTAACTTGAGGGCCTTCAGAGCTGAAAGGCCGATATCCAGTCCCCATATGGTCGTGTTTCCAGCCATCTTTATCTAATTCTCCGTCGGCGTTGCTTTTGGACAAGACTTGAGTTTGAGTTGTCAAAATGGTGCTTTTTGTGTGAACGGTAACTCAAATCTGGAAAAGTAAGGGAAGATTTCAACGGTATCTGGCGTGTCTTTAAACCCGACACTGGGATCGAACCTGGATAGCGCTTTTAGAACACTCTTTTTTCCTGCGAAAGCAGGTATATTATGCATGAAATGAACCTATTACCCCATGTCAAAACGCTATCACATCGGAACAGCCACTGTCAACGAAATAAGGGGGATAGGAGAAGTTTTCAGCTTCCAAATAGCGATTACGCAGCTTTTTTCACGGAGAGTTCCAGATAAGGGCTAAAAAACGCATTTCCAATGGTGTAAGACTAAATGGTATTGCAGCTTATACCGAATCGGGAATTACCCAGGGTTTACGGTAGTTCCGCTTTAGATAGCCGTTGGCGTCTGCAGCCTCGATGAATGTCTCCGAGGAGTGGTCAAAGCGGAGTCTTTTCCCTGTTCGGTAACTGATATTCGCGGTATGGCAAAGCAGGGATGAGAGATGTCCTTCCTGGATTTCTGCGTTAAGATCTTGTGGTGTGTGTTGTTTGACGCAGTCGATGAAATTTCTTCGGTGTGCATCGTCTCGGTCAGATGGACCACTGCTCGGTCCTGGCTGGTTATCTGCCCAGATGACCTTCCAGCCGTCCGATCCCAGAATCAGTAGTCCGTTTTCGCCATAAAAGATATTGCCATTGGAAAAACCGTGTTCTCCATACGGAGTCCACAGTCGCATCTCATAAATCAGTTGACGTCCGTTGAACTCCCAACATGCAAGCTGTGTGTCAGGAGTCTGTTGATCATCTTGAAAATGTAATTTACCACCACTGGAACTGACCGCAGTGGGGTATTCGACACCTAATCCCCAGCGGGCAACATCGACCTGGTGGACACCGTCATTGCCCAAGTCGCCGGTACCATATTCCCAAAACCAGTGCCAGTTGTAGTGGAAACGGTTTCGGTTGAAAGGACGAAGTGGCGCAGGTCCGAGCCACAGGTTGTAATCAACATTTTCCGGAATAGTTTCGTCTTGGAGGTATCCTATATCAGCCCGCTTCTGGTGATTAATGGCTTTAGCTGCCAGGACTTCTCCCAGTTTCCCCGATTGAAGAAAGGCCATAGCGCTTTGAAAATGAGCACCACTGCGACTTTGAGTGCCGTGTTGTACGACACGGTCGTATTTACGTGCAGCGGCGATCATCTGACGTCCCTCCCAGATACTGTGTGAGGCGGGTTTTTCAACATATACGTCTTTTCCCGCCTGGCAGGCGGAAATGGTTGCCAGCGCATGCCAGTGATCGGGCGTGGCTACCACGAGCGCGTCGACACCCGGATCGTCCAGAATTCTACGGAAATCCCGGACGCTCTTGGGAGATTTTCCCTGCAGCTGCTGGATATCTGAGGATCTTGTGTGAAGGACTTCTTCATCCACGTCACAGATGTATGTGACTTCTACATCGGGCATCCCAGCAAAACCGGTCGCTAGGCCTCTTCCTCTACCGCGAACCCCCATTATTCCCACAGAGAGGGTCGAGAGAGGAGTTGCCTGCGACTCCTGCAGGGTCCCGCAGGCTGCTGTGGCGGCTAATATCCGGGTAGTGTGTTCTACAAAACGGCGTCGATTGACAGAAGGCATAATCAGAGTTTCTCCTGAGAGAGTCGGCGACACGAGGATGATTTGCGCTGTTCATCGGGCTGAATACGGTCTCCTTACTGGCGTTATTGTATCGTTCTATTTATGATGATCAATCGAGAGACGAAAATGGTTTTTTCGATTTTGGCGGGTTGCATTTTCATTACAGCACTCCAGCCACCTTGTTGTCGCTTGTCGTCTGAGAACATCGGTATAGCGTTAATGGGAGTCCTCACATGGAATACCTACAACGACAAGTTTCCCTCATTGTCCGACGAATCACCTTACAAACGTTTCTGGATGGCTGGATCTGGTACTGGTTTGTATTGTGGTTGCTGGTGGCTGTCTGTCTGGGACTGGGACAGTTTTTTCAGGCATGGCATCTGGCACTTATGGAATGCCTGTTGTTCTCGTTTCTGCTCAGTCTGCTGTTGGCGGGGTTGAAGGCCTTTCTGCATAGACCGTCTTCAATTGACGCTGCACTGGCGATTGACCAGGCGTACCTGCTTAAAGAACGTGTTTCGGCATCGCTCAGCCTGCCAGAGTTGAAACGCGCCTCACCGGTTGGCCGTGCGCTGATAGCAGATAGTCAAAAATGTCTCAAGAGTGTGGATGTTCGTGAGAAATTTTCTATCCGTCTTCCTTCACGATATTGGTTGCCCGGTCTTTCCTTTGCATTGGTGATGTTTGTGTATCATTTACCAAGTCGTGCAGTGAAACCGGTGCCCCCATCCGTGCAGGCCTCCGATCCGTCTAGTGAACAAGCACGTATCCAACGCAGTGTGCAGAATCTCAAGAAGCATTTTTCGAACAGACAGCGTCAAGCGGAGCAGGGTCAGTTGAATGAGGCGGACAGACTGTTTAGTGAACTTGAAAAGAGTGCTCGGAGTTTGACGAAACAAACAAATGGCACTCGGAGGCAGGCATTAGTCGAATTGAATCATCTTGCGGAAAGTGTGCGCAAGCGTCGAGATGAACTTTCTGTTGCACAGCAGATCAAGCAACGACTGAGAGGAGTCAGTCTGCAATCCGATGGTCCTGCAAGCGAGTTTTCAAAGGCGCTGGCAAAAGCTGATTATGCGAAAGCGATTCAGACTCTCAATGAATTACAGAATCATTTGCGACAGGAAAACGGGAGTCCAGCCGAACGGAATAAACTCCGTAAACAGTTTGAAGAAATACAGCAGCAACTGGAAATGATGGCGGTGCTTCAGAAACAGATGGACTTGTTGCGACAGCAAAACAAGTCTGGTGAGGGTGCGCAGGCGACTGCGGATAGCGACGTGGAAAAACAAGGCGGGAAATCACAAGAACAAGATGGTGAGCTGCCTGCACTGGAACAATTGTCACAAAATATGGGAATCCTTCAGAGGTCACTGCGAGACGCTCAACTCCGGGATGCGGTCGAAAACATGGATGTGGTCAGGGCGGACCTGGAAGAATTAGCGCGGGATATGAAAGAATTGCAGATGCTCGAATCTGCGATGCAGGATATTGCTCAAGCACGCAATGGTATCAACTGCAAGGCCTGTCAGGGTGAGGGCTGTTCGCAGTGTCGGTCATTTACGGGCAACACCGGGCAAGGTATGGGGGGTAACCGAGGACTGGGCGCCGGTAGAGGCAGCGGAGATAGACCAGAACAAGAAACCAAAACAGAGAGCTATCGTGATGCCGTTGCCTCCAAGTCAAATCCCGGTCAAGCTCGAGTGATAGACATGGTAGAAGGGAACCAGGGAAGAGGTAGAACTATGATGGGGCTAAGTGAGTCGCGTGATGCAGCTAACGGCCGTGGTGCCGATGCATTAGATCATCAAAAGCTGCCTCGCTACTACCGTGACCAGGCAAAGGGATATTTCGATGCGATCGTAGATTCTCCGTGAAAGAGGGCTAGCCTGTATTCTCGTGTTCATTTCAAAAGGTCTGCCAGAAATTTACCGGTGATCGACGTGGGCAACTGACTGATCTCTTCGGGCGTGCCGCTGGCTACGAGCTGGCCGCCCTGGTCCGCAGCACCTGGGCCAAGATCGATCACGTAATCGGCAGATTTGATGATGTGAAGGTTGTGCTCTACCACAATGAGTGAGTGTCCTGCAGACAGCAGTGCGTGGAAGGTGTCCAGTAACTGTACGATATCTGCAGAGTGCAGCCCGGTTGTCGGTTCATCGAGCAGGAAAAGGCAGCGCTGTCGAGAGGTGGAGGAAAGCCAGCCAGCCAGTTTCAATCTTTGAGCTTCGCCTGCAGAGAGAGTGCTGGTTGCCTGGCCGAGTCTCAGGTATTCTAGACCGACATCGATTAGTCGGCTTAATTTTTCTTGGATGCGCGGATAGCCACGATAGAAAAGAAATGCTTCTCGTATGGTCAGATCCAGTACTTCAGCAACATTCTTACCTCGAAATCTGATTTCGAGAATTTCTTTTCCGAATCGTGATCCATGACATTGTTGACAGACCATGTGAACGTCGGGCAAAAACTGCATGTCAACGGTCTTGTATCCGTTTCCCTTACACGCTTCGCATCTTCCGCCTGAAATATTGAAACTGAATTTACCTGCACCAATATTGCGAATCCGCGACTGGCGTGTTGCGGCAAATGCACGCCGAATTTCATCAAATGCTTTGACGTAGGTTACTGGGTTAGAGCGTGTGGAGCGTCCCACAGGGCTCTGATCGACAAAGACGACATCATCAATCTGTCCCTCGCCAAGTATGCTGTCGTAAGGAGCAGGGCGTTTAGTCGATTTCTGTAAACGACGGAGAAGTGCTGGACCAAGCGTGTCCTGAATCAACGTGCTTTTTCCCGATCCGCTTACTCCCGTCACTACACAAAGAACTCCGAGCGGAAAGGATACCTTCAGGTTTTTAAGGTTGTTGCCTCGTGCCCCGGAAAGTCGAATCCAACCGTTTTCTAAAGGCCGTCGAACCTCAGGGATGCGTATTTCTCGAGTGCCTGTGAGAAAGTTTCCCGTGACCGATTGAGGATTGAGGCAGACTTTTTCGGGGGAACCTTGAACAACAATACGGCCTCCCGCTTCACCGGCCCCTGGTCCCATGTCAATTATCTCATCGGCCGATCGAATAATAGATTCGTCGTGTTCAACGACAACAACCGTGTTCTGTCGATTGCGGAGATTGAGGAGCACATTAATCAGTTGATCAGTATCTTTCGGATGTAAGCCGATCGATGGCTCGTCCAGCACGTACATTGTATTTACCAGACTGGATCCCAATGCAGCGGTTAACGTTACGCGTTGCGCCTCCCCTCCTGACAAGGTACGTGTCATGCGATCTAAAGTAAGGTAGTTAAGTCCGACGTCATTCAGGTAACCGAGTCGACCACGAATCTGCTCTATCATCATACTTGCTATGGTCTGTTCTTCCTGGCTCAGGAGGAGTTTTTCAAAAAAACAAATGGCGTCTCGTATTTTCATGGAGCAGATATCAGCAATGTGGTAATCGTTGATTCGCGTGCAAAGTGAGATTTCGCGTAGACGAGATCCATGGCAGTCAGGGCAGGTACGATAACTCCGCCATCGGCTCAAAAAAACGCGGATATGCATTTTGTATTTTCGACGTTCTAGCCATTCAAAAAACCCATCTAACCCTCCAAAATCATGCTTTGGAGATCCTTCTTTGATGACCTTGATGTGAGATTCCGAGAGATCCTGGAATGGAGTGTTCAGAGGGATATTACATTCATCAGCAAGTTGCGTGAGTTCTTCCAATTCATGGGCATAAGCGGGAGTGTTCCAGGGGGCAATGGCCCCTTCCCGGATAGATTTTGCTGGGTTGGGGACAATCAAGTCTAAATCAGGATCAAGGATGTCACCAAAACCAGAGCATCTCGGGCAGGCACCCAGTGGACTGTTGAAACTGAAGAGTTGCGGTTCCGGAGGCGGGTAGTCGATCTGACATGTATCACAGCGCAAACGATGGCTGAAAAGAAAAGTGTCCCAGGAGGTGTCATGGTGCTTGAGGACTTGCGGAGCTGTGTTCGTAGTGAGCTCAGAAATGGGTGGTGTCCGGATCTGTTCGGACGTTTGTACCAGTATGCTACAAGTCCCGTTTCCGCGTTCCAGGGACAGTTCTATCGAATCCGTAAGGCGATCTGTTCGGAGTCCCCGGGTGTTCAGACGATCTACGATGACGAAAAGTGAATTTTGAATATCCGACTGTGTCAGTTTTTTCTGACTTAGATCGATGACATTGTGGCTAGTGACGATACGCAAAAAACCATCTTCACGAAGTTTGCTGGTAAACTGTTCGAGATCCGTATCAGAGGGGATTTCGATGGGAAACCCTACCATGAATCGTTGTGATTCGGGGAGGCGTTGGATCCACGTACTGATGGTTTCAGCGGAGTCGCGTTGGACAGCCTGTCCGCATTGGTGGCAAATTACTTTGCCGATCTTAGCAAACATGAGTCGTAGATAATCGTTAATTTCAGTTACGGTTCCAACCGTTGAACGGCTTCCTTTGCTTCCTGTTTTTGCGGTGATTGAAATGGCGGGTGGGATGGA
>CAXEIY010000041.1:0-27634 GCA_963996245.1 uncultured Planctomycetia bacterium
AAAAGGGTGTTTTGGATGTCGGTTTAACAGGCAAGGACTGGATTGTCGAAAACAACGCAGATGTTGTTGAAATTGTTGAACTGGTTTTCTCTAAACAGAGTCGTCGTCCAGTACGATGGGTTCTCGCGGTTCCGGAAACCTCGCCTATTCAAAAAGTCGAAGATTTAGAGGGGAAACGAATTGCAACGGAAGCCGTCAATCTAACTCGACAATTTCTTGCTGAACATGGTGTGAAGGCGCACGTCGAATTTTCCTGGGGTGCTACGGAAGTGAAGCCACCTGAGCTGGTGGATGCGATTGTTGAAGTGACGGAGACTGGCAGCAGTCTGCGCGCCAACAAGCTGAAAATACTGGATGTTGTCATGCAAAGTACGCCTCGTTTTATCGCGAACAACCAGTCGTATCAAGAATCGTGGAAGAAATCGAAAATAGACGATCTGGCAATGATGTTAAGTGGCGCGATGGCTGCGGAGGGGCGTGTTGGTTTGATGATGAATGTCCGAAAAGATAAATTACCTGAGGCTGTCGCGATTCTTCCGTCGCTTCAAAATCCCACCGTGAGTCCTCTTGCAGATAAAGAGTGGGTTGCGATAAATACCATTATTGAAGAAGACATCGTACGTAATATAGTACCGTCTCTGAAATCAATTGGAGTAAAAGGGATTGTGGAGTATCCATTGAATAAGATTATCGAATAGTACGGCCAATCATCGGTGAATTTGATGGCGGTCCGTGGGGACAGGATTAGGATTGGCTGGCAGGAAGGCCTTTGATGTGGAGGTGTCTGGTGGATTGCGAGTTTTCCGTGTTATCCATGGACGTTATAATGAAAAGTAATACGTCACTGACTTAGGTTCATCGTTCTGAAATCCGGACGTTTTTATGAGCTCCCACAAGGTCTCGCCGCCTTGGCACATCGTTGTGATTTCCCTTGTCGCGGTAGCGGTTGTTTCTGCTGTGATTTACTGGGTTTTTCCGGAGGCTCCCCGCAGGCGGGCTGTGTCACAACCCCGTCAAGTGCAGGGCTGGTATTATGTGTGGCCCGATTTGCCCGAAGAACTGGTAGATCGCCAGGAAAAAAGTTCTTCTTACAGCAATATTGCACCTCGTGATTATGTAGGGCCTGAAACATGTGCCTCCTGTCATCCGAACAACCATGAAGCCTGGTCTAAGCACCCTCATCGCTGGATGAATGCAGAAGCTACCGAAGAATCGATCATAGGGCGTTTCGATGGTACAACTGTGCCACTGCGAGGAGGAACGATCACGGTGTACCAAGAAGGAAACGACAAAAAGATGAGGGTCCATCGGGGGGCGATTGACCGCATTTTTGCAGTTAGCCACACCATCGGGCGCCGTTACCACCAGTACTATATTGGAATGCTGGAAAGTGGCACCCCGGTTTCCAGGATGAGTGAGTATAAGGGGGTCGATGCCGCTCAACAGAGCTATGAACGTCCAATTGGTCCAGATACGAAGCTGGTGTTACCTCTGGGGTACCGTATCGAGCATGATCAGTGGGTTCCTATCTACGGTGTTTATGATGAGAATGACAGTGATTTTACACCCGACCCATATGAAAATTTCAAACCAGTAGCTTATTATGGTTCGTGCGCACTATGCCACACTACGATCCCCCAGGGATACCGTATGCTTCTGGATCATACCGCCGTCGGGCTCAAGAAACCGGAATTACATTATGATATCGGCCCTTTTCTAGACAGCACTTTTAGCGACATGACAGACGCTTCTCTTGAAAAAATGCCATCAACAGCCGAGGAGCTGGATATCATAATTCGTCATGTTTCTGCCAAATATGAACCAGAAAAGGCGGTGACGCTCGGGATTAGTTGCGAAGCCTGTCATTACGGTGGTCGTGAGCATGTCGAGTCTGAAGGACAAATTCCACCGAGGTTTCGGCCGTCCTCTCCCCACCTCATTCATGGAGAGGAGGCCGAGCAAATTGATTTTGGGAGGACGCATCAGGAGAATATAAATCTCATCTGTGGACAATGTCATGGCCCGCCGCGTATGACACTTCCAGGTGGTGCTTCGAGAATTAATTCGTCCGAATACCGGGATGCGATTAACGGCAGCTGTTATTCACAATTGACCTGTGTCCAGTGTCATGAACCCCACAGTGAAATCGGCTCCCACTGGCCCAACACTCCAGATCAGGATGATGCCAGCTGCCTGACCTGTCATTCCAACTTTAAATCAGCAAAGGCACGTGATGACCACACGCATCATCCGCTTGGCAGCCAGGGAGCGCGATGTATGAATTGTCATATGCCGCACGTTACAGAAGGGGTTGAGACGATTGTCAGGACGCATCAAATTTCATCACCTACCAACCCCGAAATAATCGAAGAGGGTGGGGTCAATGCCTGTAACATTTGTCATCTTGATCAATCTATCGATTGGACTATCCAATTTCTTGGACAGTGGTATGGAGCACAGTTTGACGAAGACCAGCTGGCCGATCGTTACGCGGATCGCAATGAATTGATGGGGCGTGTGTGGCTTCAGGATAGTCGTTATGAAATCCGACGAATCGGAATTGGGGTAGCGCAGCGTGCCAGGGCAACCTGGTTGTCAAAAGAACTCAGTCGCCAACTCGATGACATGTACAATATTAACAGACAATTTGCTCAGACGACTCTCGAATCACTTCTGGGAATCGATCTTGATTCAAAAGGCTATTATTACTGGATGACGCCCCATGAGCGCACACAGGTTCTTGATGAGGTTTATAAATGGATTGATCAGGTCCAGTTGTCAGCCGGTTCGCAGGATAATGCTCCCTGAAACATGATAAGGCTTACACAATATTTTCGTACCAAGAACGGGATGTTGGAGGTAATTATGCGAGGACTAGGTGCAGGATGGATTCTACCGATTGTGATATTCGGATTACCCTGTTTTGTGTTTGCTGAAGAATCGGGCCAGCAATCGGAAACGTTTCACTATGATAATCATCTGAAAAAGCTCCCAACGGTGGAGCCAATCCTTGCTGATTTTCCCGAATTCGTGGAGCCAATTCAGGAAAAGCATCGCTTTGAAGCCCCGTTGCTCATTCAGGATGCAGGGAGTGATCTGGCGCTTCGTGCCTGGCGATTTTCTTATAATGCCCGCGGAATCGTAGAAGTTCCGAACCAGTTGAAGGGGAGTGAAACAGCCATAGTGGTTGTACATCCCTGGGGCATTGATGATGGTCAAGGATGGAAGACTCCGGAACCGGCCGGTGTTTCTTTTTTCGGTACATCCCATAAAAACCAGCTCTATCGCAAACATGTGAAACAGGTGCTGAATCCATGGCTGCAGAGTTTGCGTGATACCGTAGGACTCGTTGTCTACAGTCTACCGGGGAAAGGGGATACCATTCGCAAAGGCATGTATCGTTCTGTTCATAGGCGGCCAACGAATCAGGAACGTCTTCATGCGAGAAGACAATTGACCGAAACCTTGTCTTCATTCGTCTATCAGGGAAATCCCCTGCACAAGCAATTTAAGCTGCTCAAGAATCAAACCCTGGGTAACTACTTTTTTCATTTTCCGGGTTCGGATGGTGGAGATCGATACAATGCTGCCGGTTTTTGGCAACTCCCTATTCCAGTCGTCAAGGAGATAGATGTTCATCCTGACGATGTTGTCATCTATGACGAAGAAGGATATGTGTCCTTAAAACAGTTTCTTCAAAGCCAGGCGATTCGACATGTTCTGCTTGCAGGATACGCAACCGATATGTGTGTCTGTGCTACTACCGCTGGATATGAAAATCTGAGTCCTGACTTTAACGTCTTTATTGTTGGAGATGCGACACTGGCAACTTTCCCCGCGAATCCGTCACCGCGTTTTGCCACCAATGCATCACTTTCGTTGGCTTCCTTAGATCATTTCATCACTCAAATATCGTGGATACAGCCGATTTTGGAAACGACGGTTTCCGGCACTACTCAGTGAAGGGAGTATGTTGTTGTATTCAAAGGATAGAACGTTTTTATTACACCGTCATCGCAGAGATGTCCGGTTCCGTACAGCGGTCAATGGGACTAGGAGCCATGAGGCAGGTGCCGCTTGACAGGCGTCACGCTCTCTTCGTTATGACAAAGCTGCCTTGAAAAGGATTGCGATCATTGGTTGTCCGGGTTACTTCGTTCATGCAACACAGTTGAGAGGTACAGGAATGTTTCGTATGGGAATACTGGGAGTCGGTAAAATTGCAGTCAATGCGATGATGCCGGCCTTTGTGCACTCTACTCAGACTGAGCTGTGCGCTTTGGCGACTCGTTCAGAGTCCAAAGCGGAACAATTGAAAAAAGATTGTTCTGTAGAAAAATGTTATTCGAGTTATGAATCACTTCTTGAGGATGACGCAATAGATGGGGTTTATATTGGTTTGCCGAACCACCTTCACAAGGATTGGACGGTTCGGTGTCTGGAAGCAAAAAAGCATGTACTGTGTGACAAGCCTTTAACCATGAATCTGGAAGAAGCCATAGAGATACAGCATGCTGCAGAACAGTCCGGTAAGGTGATGATGGAGGCGTTTATGTATCGTTTCCATCCTCAGCACGACTGTGTCCGTGAGATCATGCAGTCAGGAGAGCTGGGGAGAATACGGTCGCTGGAATGTCGATTTCATTACTTCCTTGAAGATGGTGCGAATTTCCGACTCAGACCGGAAATGGGAGGAGGGGGGCTTTGGGATGTTGGATGCTACGGAATTGACAGTGCCCGTTATTTATTAGGCGAAGAACCGGTTAGCTGCGCGGGAACCTGGAACCTCAATGATCAGGGTGTTGATGATTTCTGCTTTTTTACCTTACATTTTACGAATGGGTGTGTGGCATCAGTCAGTTGTGGCATGCGACAGCCTGGGGTGGACACGTACCGTGTCAACGGTGACTTAGGGAGCATTTGTGTACCGCATGCGTACATTCCAAAATCTGGTTGTGCCGCCCATGTGGGGGTTACTACGAGCAAGTCATCAAGGGAGCTCAGCGTTCCAGAAACCAATCAGTATGCACGAGAACTGGATGCATTTGCACAAGCCTGTGCGGGCAATGTGGATTGTGGGCGTGTAGGCAATGGCTTGAGGAACATGACTATTTTGTGTGCCGTCCGACAGGCGTGTGAGAGTGGTCAGGTAGAGAAAGTTCGTGAAGTTACGCCGGAGTGATTGAAGCCGCATCTGAAAAACAGCCAGGGTGCTTCAAGGTTTCACGATGGTTCCGTCACTGCGCCGCACGTTTCCCCAGAACAAGTCAAAGGGAGGGGAGTCATCAACAGGAAATCGTGCTGCAAGCGTCTCATCCATCTCAATACCCAGACCTGGTTTCGCATTAGCATGGTAGTATCCATCACGTAACTCAGGACATCCGGGAAAAACATCCTGTTCTGCCTGGGTAAATTCACGGGCCTCTTGTATTCCAAAATTCCACAGTGCTAAATCCATGTGTACATTAGCCGCATGGCCTACGGGTGAAACGTCGCCGGGACCATGCCATGCAGTGCGTACTCCAAAAGCCTCACATACCGATGCCATTTTTCGAGAGACCGAAATGCCCCCTACTTGAGAAACATGGACACGAATGAAATCAATAAGACGGTCACTGACCAGAGAAAGCCATTCATTAGGATTGTTGAACAGCTCTCCCATGGCAATGGGAGTGCTGGTCTGCTGACGAAGATGAGAAAAATACCCCACGTCTTCCGGAGAGAAGGGGTCTTCCAGGAAAAATGGATGATATGTTTCAAGGTCTTTCGCCAGCTGGATTGCGAGAATCGGAGGGATCCGCTCATGTACATCGTGTAATAACTCCACCTCTTCACCTAACTGATGACGAATGTGTTCGAACAGTTTTGGAACCAGACGTGCGTAGGGCTTCGGTTCCCAGACTCGGGTCTGTTGATTTTCTGGAACACGTGCGAGTTTCCCTTTCGATTGGGTTCCATAAGTAGACAAACCCGGGACAGAAACTTGAATTCGTACGTGCCGATAGCCCTGGTCCATGAATTCACGTACGGAGTCTTCCACTTCCTTGAATTCATTTCCTGATGCATGACGATAAGTGTCTACCGCTTCTCGACATTTTCCACCCAGTAATTCATAGACAGGCAGGCCGGCGCGTTTTCCAAGGATATCCCATAGAGCGATATCCACGCCACTTATGGCGTTCATCAAGACCGGGCCGTTGCGCCAATAACTGCTGACAAAAGAAGATTGCCAGATGTCTTCGATTCGCGTGGGATCTTTTCCAATGAGAAAGGGCTTTAAGTACTCATTGACAGCCGTTTCCACAACTCGAGCACGTTGTGTGAAGGTAGCACATCCCAGTCCATAGATGTCTGGCTCGTTTGTCGAAACTTTCACCACGATCAAACGAATTCCAGCAGGAGCTGTCAGGATGGCTTGAACATCTGTAATGTACAAACCGGAATTTTCCTGATTGTCTAGGACGGTTCCGTCCGTTTTTGAAACGAGTCCTCCAAAGCCTGCTGCTGCAGCTCCCATTGCCGTTCCCCTTAGCCAGTCACGCCTTTGCATGAGCCTTTATTTCCTCAACTGGAGGTATAACAGAAAAAATCAGGTGTTCATTATGTCAACGGTTGACCCACTGAGCCTTATGGATAATTTCAGGTTTACCTGAGCGCGTGCTGCGCCGCGAGACGGGTCTGTACTGGGCAGGCCGTCAATTTTCAACTGGAGATGATTACGTTATTCAGTCAGTTTCCGTCAGGTAAATGCTAAACCTGGTTCAGCACGGTAAACGGTGCGCGGTATAATCGACGTACCAGCTGATTCGCCTGATCGTCTCCTACGATAGTTTCGGAATCGGGGTTCACCGTCAGTGTTCTGTTCACGCGGTAGGAGATATTCCCAAGGTGACAAAGTGCACTGGACAGATGTCCTTCCAGAATGTCGGCATTCAGCATTTCGGGTTTGCGCGCCACGACGGCGTCAATAAAGTTGCGGAAGTGATCGGACCCGCTGCCACCGTCACCCTGGGCAATCAGATCGCCGTCCGGTGATCGTGCTTCCCAGTTAGATCCATTGATGACCATCCAGCCTTCTGATCCGTAGAACAGATTGCCGACTTTCACGCCTGTTTCATCATGGGTATGGAGACCACGAACTTCAAATTGCAGTACGGAATCATCGAACTGGAAATTGGTGTGCTGCGTATTGGGAGTTTCTGCCTGATCCTTGTAACCCCATCGACCACCGACACCATGAACCGAAGTTGGCAGGGTGTTTTTGTTTAACCCCCACCGTGCAATGTCCATTTGGTGAACGCCTTGGTTGCCCATGTCAGTGGTTCCGAAGTCCCAGAACCAGTGCCAGTTGTAATGCACTAAGTTTTGGTGAAAATCCTGCATAGGCGCCGGACCTACCCACAGATCCCAATTCAGGGTAGAGGGAGCGGATTGAGTATTTTTGAACCCGATCGACCTTCTGCGTTTGAAACAGAGTCCTTTGGCCATGTACACATGCCCCAGTTTCCCATCGTGCAGGAACTGAATGGCTTCACGTACACCATCTATACTGCGGTTCTGTGTTCCGGTTTGAACCACGCGACCATGTTTTCGAGCTGCCTCGACGATTTTACGTCCTTCCCATACATTATGGCTGACCGGTTTTTCTACATAAACGTCCTTTTGTGCCTGACAGCCCCATATAGCAGCCAACGCATGCCAGTGATCGGGTGTTGCGATACTCACAATGTCAATAGATGGATCGTCCATGATGCGTCTTAGGTCCGTTTCCACTTTGGGCGCGCTACCTTGAATCGATTCCACCTGGCTGACGGCATTTTGAAACGTTGTTTGATCGACATCACACAAAACAGATACGCGGGTTTCTTTCGCTCCTGCAAAAGCCTGATAATGGCTGGCACCGCGTCCATTGAGGCCCAGGACAGCCACGTTCAGGACTTCGTTGGGACCGGCCTGAGAGCGTTTGGATACGAGTGTTGAAGTGGCCACGGCTCCGGCTGACGTGCCTAAGAATTTGCGACGATTCATTTCCATCAGTGGGATCCTTTCTTACAGGGGCTCGAAATATGAGAAACATTGTAACCGACAGAGGAAGCAGCTGTCGGCAATAATCAGGTGTAATACGGGGATTTTATCTGGTTGATTGATTGACGATGAAAAGGATGCTTGAAATTGATAAAATGCGACTTTGTGTAACGTCTTTTCGGCAAGGCGATGTCCCGTCCGGGGCCAACGCTCAGCACGGGGTGGTGACACGGTCTATTCCTGCTGATGCGAGACCATGTATACCGGTAATCAACTGGTAGTGTAATGGTAATTCCGGCTCGACGCATAGACCGATAGCGAAATCGTTTTGCCATATGAGTGATAGGACGACTACCTTTGATTTTTTTGTATGACTTTGGAGAGCAGGTATGTCCACATCGGCGAGTGGTCAGCCGGAGATCATCCAGCTGAGTGAACAGGATAATATTGCCGTAGCAGCGCGTCCTTTGATTGAAGGGCACAAGGTTTTTCTGGGCGATGAACAGATTGAAACGCAGGAGGCGATCGGACTGGGACATAAAATAGCGGTACAGGATATTCCCTTGGGCGGCGCTATTTCCAAGTACGGTCAGGTGATTGGTTTTGCGGCGGAACAAATTCATACCGGAAATCTGGTCCATACGCACAACGTGGAACTCGGAGATTTTCAAAGGGATTATGCATTTTCCCAGGCAGTTCCCGAGGCTCCTGCGATCAATGAAACCCGTACCTTCCAAGGGTATCGTCGTCATGATGGCAAGGCAGGGACCAGGAATTATATCGCTGTTATTTCGATGGTGAACTGCTCTGCTTCTACTTCGAAGTATATCAGCCAACAATTTGACGAATCACTTTTAAAGGACTACCCCAATGTCGATGGTGTTTTTGCCATCACCCATAAAGGGGGCTGCGCGATGCAGTATGATGGACCGGATCATGAACAGTTGGACCGTGTTCTGGCCGGTTTTGCCAAGCATCCGAATGTCGGAGCGTATCTCATTGTTGGGCTGGGTTGCGAGACCGGTCAAGCCCTTCATCTGGTTGAAAATCAAGGACTGGTTCAGATTGGTAGCGGTTCCGCTGTACCCGGACGCAAACCACGAGTTTTAACCATACAGACCTGTGGGGGCATATCAAAAACAGTAGAGGCCGGGGTACGACTTCTTAGTGAAATGCTCCCGGAAGTCAATGATGTCCGCAGGGAAGCGATTCCTGTCAGTGAATTGGTTCTTGGAACGGAATGTGGGGGTTCGGATGGTAACAGTGGAGTGACCGCTAACCCGGCAGTTGGTGTCGCGAGTGACCTTTTGGTGGAGCATGGTGCTACCTCTGTAATCGGTGAAACACCTGAAATATATGGGGCAGAACATCTTCTGACCAGAAGGGCAGAGACTCCCGAAATCGGCAAAAAATTGATTGAACGTATTAAATGGTGGGAATGGTATGCAGGGCTTTTTGGAGCTGAAATAAATAATAATCCATCGTTTGGAAATAAAGAGGGAGGGTTAACAACGATCTATGAGAAATCTCTGGGGGCTATAGTCAAAGGGGGATCAACCGCTCTCAAGGATGTGCTTCACTATGCACAACCCATAACCACAAAAGGTTTTGTGGTTATGGACACACCAGGATACGATCCTGCGAGTATCACTGGCATGGTGGCGGGCGGGGCCAACATGCTTGTATTTACCACCGGGCGCGGCAGCTGTTTTGGGTGCAAGCCGGTACCGTGTATCAAGGTGTCAACGAATACTACCATGTATGAACATATGATTGACGACATGGATTTGAACGCGGGTACCATACTGGAAGGCGCCAGTGTCGCCGATGTGGGACACCAGCTATTTGAACAGATAATCGAAGTGGCCAGTGGTCAAAAAACAAAGAGTGAGCTTACAGGGGTCGGCGAAGAGGAATTTGCTCCCTGGGGAATCGGCCCCACTCTCTAGAAACGCCGATGAAGAGGTATATCAGGATGAACTTGGCAATCACGACCGAATGCTGATTACGGAATGCGGTGTATTTTCAATGATGGACGGGTCTGTTCCTCCATACGGGATCGATACCGGCTTATTTCGAGGAGATCATGAAGACGTTATCTTTAGAGAACAGGCCCTACGTGATTTATGACGGAAACTGCGCTTTCTGTATCAAACAGATTGACCGCATCAAAAGACGCGATCACCGGAATGCCATGGAATACATTCCGCGGCAGACCCCGGGATTGGAAACGCGTTTTCCGGTACTGACGCATGCCGACTTCAATTCAGGAGTCCGCTTTATTACTCCCGGTGGAGACATCTTTGTTGGGGCGGATGCGTTTTATCATATTCTTCAGCTCCTTCCGGTATGGAAATATGGGACGTGGTTATATCATGTTCCTGGAGTTCGTCATCTGGCAAGAAGGGTATATGCCTGGATTGCCGCGAACCGGTATCGACTGTCAAGCCAATGTGAAACCGATATCTGTGAACTTTCTGATTTGGGACAATCCTCGGATTCAGAGTGATGAGCAGCGGTGTCCTGTTTCGGTACCCCTGGAGCTCTTAAAGCATGAGGCGATCTGCCGGAAACGTGTTAGCTGGCTGTCGGGATGACACGATATTCGATCGATGACAAGGAAACTACCCGGCCAGGACTCGAACCTGGAATAGGTGGACCAAAACCACCTGTGTTGCCATTACACCACCGGGTAGCATCAGAAAAGAGTCAGCTGTTCGAAGAAAGGGCGTCCTGTTTGGGGGCTTGTGAGATGGAACTACATGAAACCATAGCGGATTCATTGATAACGAGGAAGGATAACTGTTCAAGTTGTACTGCGAGATTGACTTCTACAAGCTTGACGTGATCTGGAAGAAGGAGCGTGACGGGTGCGAAGTTAAGGATTCCTTCAATACCAGATTCCACGAGAAGATCCGCGACTTCTTGTGCTGCACTGGCAGGGACCGCGACGGCTGCAAGTTTGATACGGTGTGCTGATACCGTATCCGATAAATCGTTGATACTACTTACGGTCAGACCGTTAATGACCTGTCCGATGACCTGGCTGTCATGATCGAAGATATGGTTGATTTGAAAACCTCGTTTAACAAATCCTCTATAACCGAGAAGCGCACGGCCTAAATGCCCGACTCCAACCAGTGCTACGGACCAGGGTTGGTCCGTTCCCAGGATTTGGCGTATTGCCATAATCAGTTCCGGGATTTGATATCCGATTCCCGGTTGACCAAACTGGCCAAAGTAAGTGAGATCTCTGCGTACCTGTGCATCGGTTATTCCCAGTGCGGCACCCATTTGATTGCTGGAAGTGGTCTCGACGCCTCTTTCGTCCAGGCTTTCGAGCTGACGTAAATAGAGACTCAGACGGCCTATGGTGGCGCGAGGGACAGGCCCGTTTCCGGTTGATGCGGTCTTATTTCCCTTGGGTTTACTCATCCGTTGAAAAATCTGGTTCAAAAAACTTATCTTTCAATTGGTAGACTGCTTTTATCTCATTCTTTGTCACAGAATCAAAACGACGATGCTGTTGGTCGGTTACCGTACATTCAGCTTTTGACAGGTGAAAGGATGCTTCAAACGGGCAGGCATCCAATTACTCCGCTACATGTTAATAGGGATATAGTATGCATCCATAATTGATGTGTAAATGGGAAGTATGATGAGCTCCGAGAGGTTGTTTATAGGAGGTTGTCTTGTCGCTAACAGACGCTTTTGATATGTTTCCTGCCCGAAGTCGAAGTGTATTCTGTCCACGTTTCATGCCTTGCGATTGCTGAACCGCTTTGCTCTCTGCATGCCTATTAACCGCAGGAACAGTTTGGGTTCATGTCTGTTCAACAACCTCCTCTCTATCCGTTTTTTTTTGAACCGATATTAAAACGTGCCTTGTGGGGAGGCAGGCGACTCGGAACAGTTTTTGGACGATCGATTGGTGCCGGATCAGGTTTCGCCGAATCCTGGGATCTTTCTGACTGGGAAACAGCTCAGAGTCGTGTGTCTAACGGCACGCTGCGATCGATCACTTTGCATGAGCTGGTTCAAGATCGCACACGTGATCTGTTCGGTTTTCACCAGGACTATGACAGATTTCCTGTTCTGGTCAAATTGATTGATGCGTGTCAGACACTGTCGGTGCAGGTCCATCCGCCGGATAGCCCACATGGGCCTGGTAAAACAGAGGCATGGGTTGTTTTGGATACACAGGGAGAAGCGGTGGTGTTTGCGGGTCTTAAAGAGGGAATCAGACGGTCCGATTTTGAACGAATGCTCCATCAGGGTAATCCCGTTGATTGTTTACACCGCATATCTGTGAAGCCCGGTGATTGTATTTTTATCGAACCTGGAACCGTACATGCCATTGGGCAGGGTGTGTTACTGTCTGAAATTCAACAGACCAGTGATACGACTTATCGACTTTTTGACTGGAATCGTTTGGGGCATGACGGCAAACCAAGAGCCTTGCATATTCGGGAAGCGTTGGAGCTCATCAGGTTTGATCGCGGCCCGGTGGAGTCTGTGCATGCCTGTGTTTTGCCAAATGGTGCAGAGAAGCTAGTAAAATCGGATTACTTTACGCTGGTTCGTCGAACCTGCACCCAGAGTTGTCAGGTCGGGACGAATGGTCGATTCCATATTATCCAGGTGATCCGTGGACAGGGCACGCTTCGGGGAGCTGGTAGCGGAGATGATTTACGTGCAGGCGACACCGTGCTTATTCCCGCATCGGTTGAGTCCGTGTGTCTGGAGCCCCAGCCAGAAATGACCGTTCTGGATGTCTGGGTTCCTGATAACCCATAAATAATAGGTGTATTCTGAATTCAGGTATGGCTTACCTGATCTGAAAAATGAGTCCTTTGAGGTAATAAGTTAAGCAAGACAGGTTTGTCAGTCGAACTCAGTCAGGCGGAGCTAGCTTACAGAAACATCACTATTTGATATCGTACGGTGGTTTGGGCAAAACGAATTACCGGAAAGTCAGAACGCCAAATCCTTTTTCGGATTACAGGAAACCATTATGAAAACTCTCATAAACCGGTGTTGGTTAACCCCTGTTCGTGACTTTTTTCAGCTGTCTGTGATCATGACGGCAGTAAACCGACAGGGGTGGTGCCTGGTAATGGTTGCCTTGATGCTTGTTCCCGTGGTGGGGTGCGCAGGGATTCGGTGGCCTACTTTCGAACCTAACAGTGCTGCCAATGAAAGGGCCAGTGCTGAAGAGATATATCCTTATGGAGACGAGACGGCCGGGCCCAAGCTTTATGCACAACCTCGACATTTTGATCAACCACGCTCAGAGGCTACTCGTCTTCAGCAGGAACATTTAAGAAACGAACTCGACGAACGTGAGTAAGTCAATCGCACGGATGATTGTGACGAGATCACCGTGTAATGGGCTTGTCAGGGTGTGCGGGTTTACGACGAACCGGTTTTGTAGATAGTTTGCCAGCTAGATAAAAACCGCTGATAAATCCCCCAATGTGTGCCCACCATGCTACTCCGGTGTCCCCTCCTGCCAGGGATTCCGTTCCGGTCCAGAACTGCAGAGAGAACCATACTCCGAGCCAGATCATGGCCGGTATTTCAATCAAGCCAAAGAACCAGAGGGGAGGAATGAAAGTCAGCACACCTGCGAACGGGTGCAGCCTCATGTAGGCGCCCAGGACGCCAGCCACAGCACCACTGGCACCGATTGCCGGCAGGTCACGGTTCCAGTTAACGAGTAAATGAGACAGGGATCCCAGGATTCCACTGCCTAGATAAAGCAGAAGGAATCGAAAGTGGCCAATTCTACCTTCAACGGTGGATCCGAAAATTCGCAGGTACCACATGTTTCCAATGAGGTGCATCCATCCGCCGTGTAGAAACATGGTAGTAATCAGGCAGCCGAGTATCGATTCGATATCGTTGTTCAGTTCAATTACCCGTGAATTGAATCCTTGCGAAAGCGGTGACCATAGCGGTTCTTGACTTACTGTATGCCAGGTATTTTCGTCGTAGACTTCGACATGATGAGTTCGTTCCAAACCGTTGGTTGATTCCTGTAACAGTACAAAAATCGGGCCGGGATTATCTGCCATACGAAATCGCGCAGGCAGCAGGCCGAAGCGAAAATTGAACGCCTCAATCTGTCTGGTGTGCATCCAGAGCTGTTCGTAGAAGACCCAGACGTTGGCCAGAATGATCGTCCATATCAGGACCGCCAAACGGGATGACGAAACATTGTCACGCAGGGGGATCATAGATGCAGCTCCCCATTTTTTGATTTCCGGAATCAGACCAACCGGCCTTCAGGTGGAATGCCCTTTAACGGGAAGAGCCTTCTTCGTTCATGGAGAGAGGGACGCCGAACATTTTTCCATGACAGACCATAAGGTCGCCGACAAATTCCTGAAACGCGAACACCGCTCTGCGTGTGGGACGTATCTGGAGTAGTTTGACCACTATCAAAAGTCGGTCACCAGGGCGTACAATGCCTCGGAAGCGAACCTCATCCATTCCTCCAAAACCAACAAAATCACCCTGCAGTAGATTGCAAATGGTGCTGTGAAATGCAGCGAGCTGGGCTGCCGCTTCACACATGAGGACTCCTGGCATGAGTGGAAAACCAGGCATGTGTCCTCTCACCCAGAATTCCTGTTCCGCGATGTCTTTGTAGGCAACCGCAACATTCTCTTCTTTGTCAACATGGACAATAGCTGTCAATTGTTCCATTTCGTGGCGATGCGGATTGTACTCACGAATACCGTCCCGATCATACAGGACGCTATTAGGATCAATTTGAGTTAAATCCACCAACATTGGAGGAGGCATTTTTTTGCTCCGTTGCCTACACGCTAGTTCCAATCCGCAGTAATGTAGCGAAACCAGCCGAAAACAGCAACCGTGACATTGGAGCTGAAACGCCTGTCAGGTCCCGTTTTACGTGAAGGCCGGATACACACTATGAGAATAGGGTCTTTATATAATAGATGTAACCAGGCAATCGACTTGACGCGTCATTACGAGACGGTAGGATCGCTCACGATAAAGTGTGGTTTTTGTTTGCTGTCAAGTGAACGAAAGCGTAGAGCGAGTCAAGTATCTTGTCTGGTTGCCTCCATGTCCTCTGCTACTTATGACATTCATCTGGCCAGTTCCTCAGAACAGCACGCGGCTTATGTGAATGTTCACGAGGTCTGGGGAGGGAATGTGCCCTTGGATGACTTTCTGAGTCATCGCTATCAGTCAGAAACGCACAATCGTGCTGACTGGTTTGTCCTTACCGTAGGGGAAAAAGTGGTTTCCTCACTTGGGAGACAGCCACTTCAGTTTCAGTTCTATGGGAAGATTTTGAAAGGATGTGGGATTGGATCGGTGCATACCCATCCCGATTATCGTCAAAAAGGATATGCCGCTGCCTTATTGAGACAGGTGGATCAGTGGTCAAGTGAACAAGGGCACCAGATCAGTCTGTTATTTTCAGACATCGACCCGGGCTATTATGCGCGCCTGGGTTATGAGCGTTGGCCGGCTGATGCCTCAATCTGTGATCGAGACATGTTACGGAATTTCTCCGATGAAGCGGTTCGTTTAGAGCCCGTTCAGTATCAAGCGGATGATCCCTTGTTACCTACGTTTTACCAACTGTGGCACCGGCAGGATCAACTGTGCATCCACCGCGATACTCCATACTGGAATTATTCGTCCAATAGGGAAAATGCCGGATCTTTTTTTGTTGTGCTGGACGAGCGGGATGATCCCGTGGGGTACATTCGTGCTCGGATCAAAGAAGAAGGGTGTCTTCAATTGACCGAATTTGCCACCGATCCGGATCAGCCTCAGAGTCAACGCAGCATCTATCGTGCCCTGGGAGTCCTGGCCGCTGAGTGGGAGTGTTCGGTTGTGGAGGGCTGGTTTCCAGCTTCGTCAAGGGTTCCGCAAAAGCCACGTGAGCAGGCGATTACCATGCTGCGCAGTCTGAATCAGGAGGTGTCTTTACTGGACGATCCCGACCTTATGCAGAAAAGTCATTTCTGGATGTCCGATGCCTTCTAGGATGCAGTGTCGATCAGTCCGATTCTTCAGGGGTATCGGTTTCCCAGAAGGCCACAGCAAAAAGGCAGGTGACTCCCAAAGCCAGCAAGCACGGGAACAGCCAGAAGGGCTGCCACTGAGTCATCGCGTCCTGAACCAGCGTACCGCCTACATCTGGTTTTTCAGTAAGAAACATTTTTGAAAAAGATTCCAGGAATCCAAATTCAGGTGTTTTAATGGCGGCGGCAAGCGCATCGGAACTCTCCTGAACGCTTGCAAATCTATTCGCTGCAACTTTATAACCAATGAACATGCCAATACCCTGTGTGAAAAACACAAGCATCGACTGCGCCTGACTCTGGACGTCCTTGGACGCTTTCTGGTCGGTGTACATAAATCCTGTCACGAAGAAAAAATCGTAGCAAATTCCGTGCAGTACGACGCCGAGCAGAATCATCCAGACGACCTGGTCGGGCGCACCGTATGCAAATAGCGCATATCGAGCCATCCATGCCAGCATGCCGATCAGGATCATCAGTTTGACACCCAGTTTGCGGAAGAAAAACGGAACAAGCAGCATGAAGATAATTTCAGACATTTGTCCCAGTGACATGGTTGAAGCCGACGCCTGAAAACCAATTTGCGCGAGATAGACCGAGGTGTAAGCAAAATAGTATGCCAGCGGAATACAGATCAGCGTCGAGCAGATAATGAATACCAGAAAGGAAGGCTTAAGCAGCATCTCGAACGCGTCCCCCATGAGAAGGCTTTTAAGATCAAGGGGCTTGTCTTTGCCGGGAGGGGGCGTTTGGGGCATGAAAAAGCACAGTACGCCAAGCACGATGGCGCAGATTCCGCCAAGGTAAAAAATGTCGGGTTTGCTGGAAAGTCCCCCAAGGCCTACGATCAGCCCGGCCACAATCCAGCCGATCGTGCCCCAGACTCGAAGTGCCGGAAATTTGTTCCGGTCATCGATATTGGCAAACGCCACGGTGTTGCTCAGACCCAGAGTGGGCATATAACAGAGCATATGTCCGAGAATTATCCAGTACAGCCAGTTACCTTGCTCGTTGGCAATAAGGGAAGGTGCCGTAAGTAACAGAGCGCCTCCCACGACATGCAGCACGCCCATGGTTTTTTCGCTGTTGAAGAACCGATCAGAAATCAGGCCCAGGAATAAGGGTGCTATGATGGCGGCAACCGGAACCGCTGCATAGGCGTCACCGATAATGTCACTCATTCCATTGCTCGATAGCGCGAGGCCAAGTGTGGTAAACCATACGCCCCACACAAAAAACTGGAGGAACATCATCACGCTGAGCCGATTGGAAATGCTCATATATTCAGACTCTCTTGGAAATCATACTGAGAAATTACACTTCATGCCGGGGATCGCTGATCTACTACAAGTACGCGAGTAACCATCGAAAAAGATCTTATCCGGTTCATGAAAACGCATGAAAATAAACCGGCATTGTAGGGGGCCGGTGATCCGGTGAACAGGAGAAAAAACAGAGTTCCGTTTGGGGCCGCAGCCAATCCAGCCTTGACCGATGGAGTCTGTTACGTGAGACACGATAAAACAAAAAGCCGGGCCGATACTTTTCTTCTGCTGGTCCGCTTTCAGCCCGGGGACAATGATCTAGAGCAATGGAACGAATCGTGGCAATCAACGAAGGGGGGAATAATCCGTTGGAACCAGGAACTCGTTTTCAACTTTGGTCACGATTGTTCCGGTCTTCAGTGAGTCGGCAAGCAAGGTTTTCCATTTCGGGTCGCCTCCAAAACTGCTCCACGATTTTTCAGCCCCTTTTTGGTCTTTGTGGGCGACAAGATAGACCATCACATTTTCCTGTTCCAGCGGATTGGAATAGAAAATGTTGGTGATGCCATGTTCTTCAAACAATTTCAGTTCGCCATCACGAAATCGCTGATGCAGGTTTTCCAGGCGGCCTTTAGCTGTCGTATAGGTTCGCAATTCGAAAAGACGGGTATCACCTTTGTGGGATTTACTTTTTGAAGGTGAAAAGTCAGTCAGGTTCAGGTAATGGCTTTCCACTTTGCTGACGATGGGGCCGTCTTTGCGGGACTCTTTAAATACTTTCTGCCACTGGGGGTCGGCGACAAATGATTTCCATGCACCATCGGCGCCTTTGCGGCTGCTGTGCTGAATGACGTAGGTCAATGTGTTTTCCTGGCCAACTGGAGTTCCGTAGATAATGTTCTTGATGCCGTGTTTTTCAAAAAGTTTGATGGTGTGATCACGAAACCGGGCGTGCAGTGCATTCAGTCGCCCCGGGTGTGTGGTGTAAATACGTAGTTCGTAGACTCCCTGTGAAGCGGATTTTTTTTCGGGTGTATCTGCCTGGCTACGCTCGCCAAGTATGCCGGTAGTCAGGATAAACAGTCCCACGAGCAAAAATCGCGTTAATTCGTGTTTCATGGTTGTCTCTCTCCTCAGCAAGAATCACAGGGAAAATGGATGGCCACTATTACAACCTCTTTATGGCCGTTCCACCAGTCCGGTCTTGTGAGAAAACACACAGGTTAGCAATCCTTATCTGTCACCGCACAGGCTGCTGCCCAGGTAATTGCCGCCGTTTCAATACGCAGCGTTCGTGAACCCAGCGATACCGCGGTCCAGTCGTGTTTCCGTGCAAGGTTCTGCTCTTCTGGAGTGAATCCTCCCTCGGGACCGATGGCAACGGTAAGTGGCGTAGACAGGGGGCGCATATCTGCGGTAGCACTACGAATCCACTGCTGAAAAGGTATTCCCTGGCAATCTCCGAAGCACCTCTTGCATGTTGGAGCAATCGTGTTCAGAAAAGAATCCCACTTTATGGTGGGTGTAATCTCCATGATATGGTTACGACCACATTGTTTGGACGCTTCAACGACAACACGTTGCAAGCGTTCCCGCTGAGCCGTGCCGGGAGTCACGATACTTCGTGCGGTTTTGAGTGGTATCAATCGGGACACGCCCAGTTCGGTCAGTTTTTCAACCATCCATTTCATGCGTTCACGTTTAGGCATCGCGGCCGCCACGATCAAAGGGCGTGCCAGTTCTCTATCGGATTGTTGCCTGGCTATGACCGACAGTTCGATCTGGTTGCGTTCGATTCGCATCACTCGGCATGAGAATTCATCCCCTGATCCATCAAAAAGGGTCACCTGACTGTCAACCGGAATACGCATCACGTCTTTCAGGTGGTGTGCTTCCGGTCCTGTCAGCAGGGCAGTTTTGCCTTGAATCGGGGACGAAGAAAAAAAACGCGTTGTCATTAGATCAAGTCAAAGAATAGAACGGAGTTAATTACAATGGTTATTGGTAGGGTACCGGTCAATCTTATCATGGGATCTGGCAGAAGTGTTTTACGGATCTGTCATGCTGGCAACGCAAATATGTTTACATGGCAACCGTTATACAGGGAATCCTTTATTAGAGACAGTTCGGGGTTGCAATAGAGACGTTGCTGGCGATGATTGAAGGTTTGTGTGCTGTGATTTGAAACGGGTGTTGCGCAGCAGTGGTCCATGAGACGAATCGGTAGTCGGTACGCCGAAAACCTTTTTGATAAACGCATGTTCTCTTTATTAAAGTATGTCTGAAATGAATCGAATCGATGAAGTATTCCAGGAGCTTCGCCGCGTTGATCAATGCGCACTGATCCCGTTCATCACCGCAGGTGACCCTGACCTGGAGACGACACGGCCACTTATACAGGCCCTCGCTGATGCAGGTGCTGACCTGGTTGAACTGGGCATGCCTTATAGTGATCCGATTGCCGATGGTCCAGTAATACAGGCAGCCTACAATCGTGCACTGAGCCGGAATATTCAACTTGGAGATATTCTGGACTGTGTGGCAAAGCGGTCGAAAGAGGTGTCGGTGGAATCAGAAAACAAGGAGAATCGCCCCCCTTTGATTTCGATGATTTCCTATAGTCTGGTTTTTCGTTACGGACCGGAAGCTTTTTTCAAACGAGCCGTCCAATCTGGATTTGATGGAGCGATTATTCCTGATTTACCCGTTCAGGAATGTGGTGATATCAGCAAAGTGGCCGCCGATCAGGGTCTGTGCCTGATTCAGTTGATTACTCCTACGACCCCGATGGATCGTGCGGAAACCATCGTGAACAGTACGACAGGTTTCATTTATTATGTATCCGTTACCGGAATTACTGGAGAAAGAACCCAATTACCGGCATCCCTTGGAGATCGCATTCAGTCGATACGTAATTTGACCGATTTGCCCGTTTGTGTTGGATTTGGCATCAGTCAGCCTGATCAGGTTCAGGAACTTCGTGAGATTGCAGATGGAGTTATTGTGGGGAGTGCCATTGTCCGAAGGATGGAGGAAAACAAGGAGCTCAGTCAAGCCGAACAGATTGCTGAGGTAGGTGAGTTTGTGGCCACTTTGAAAAAGCCGTTAATCCGGTAACAGGCAGGTTTTCTTGGTTGAGGGATGTATGGTGAGCAGTCATGCTTCACAGGTTCGTGCCCTGCGTCAGCGGTTACACGATCTCCAGAGGGCCGGGTTAACGCATCTGCCAAGGGCAGATGCGCCGTCGGTCGATCCTGATGCGGGTATCTCTCAGCGGTCTACAGAGACCGGGCAACCATTAACAGATTGTTTATCTACAACCAACGGGGGATCCCCAATCGTTTCTTTGACACAAAAACGGGAACAACTTCAGGTCCTGAACGAAGAAGTTGCGCCATGTACACAATGTGAAATTCTTGCACAAGGACGCACCCAGACCGTATTCGGGGTTGGTAATCCCAATGCAGAATTGTGTTTTATAGGAGAGGCTCCAGGGCGCGATGAAGACAAAAAGGGAGAACCCTTTGTCGGGCGGGCCGGACAGCTGCTTGACCGGATCATAGTAGCCTGTAACATGACGCGTGATGAGGTCTATATCTGCAATATCCTGAAATGTCGCCCTCCGGATAATCGTAATCCTTTGCCGGACGAAGTAGCGCATTGCCGAACATTTCTGGATAGGCAACTGGAAATTGTAAAGCCGCGTTTTATTTGTACTCTGGGTGGCGTGGCTTCACAGACTCTGCTGGATGTGCAACAGTCCATGGGGAAATTAAGAGGGCAGTTTTATTCCTATCTCAACAGTCAGGTCATGTGTACCTATCACCCAGCCTACCTGCTTCGAAATCCAGCTGCAAAGGCGATGGTGTGGGAAGACATGAAAATGTTGATGGCAGCCATGGGACGTCCCATTGAATCAACGTGACAGCGATCTCTGAACAGGGTAAGCGTACTGTAAATAGGCGCTGTTGAGACTGTCGGTTTGAAGTATACTGTCATGGTTTCATAAAACCCTGCGGAAAGGATTCCCGGAATGCCTTCGCTTCTGGATCTGCTTTATGGTGGTTTACTGACGGCATGGATTCCACTCGCAGTTTATGAATCGTGTGTAAAAGGGAAGAGTCGTGGCGGTTGGTCACAGAAAATACGTGGGAAGGTTCCCGCCCGTCAAGGTACACGTCGCTGTATCTGGCTGCATGGCGTAAGTGTAGGTGAGATTCTTGCCTTGCGTACATTGGTCAGTTCCATCCGGAAACGCTTTCCTGAATGGGACGTCGTGATTTCCAGTACGACAACAACGGGTATGGAAGTGGCTCAGAAGAGTTTTCCTGAGTTGAACCATATCTATTTCCCATTTGATTTCACTTGGTCAGTCAAACGTGCTTTGAGTGGGATTCGTCCGGATGTGGTAGTCCTGGCCGAACAAGAATTGTGGCCTCAGTTTATCAGAGAAGCAGAGCGAAGAAATGTTCCCGTTGCTCTGATTAACGGGAGAATGAGTCCTCGGAGTTTCCGGCAGTATCGAAGGTTTCGTTGGTTGACTCGAAAGATTCTGCGGAGCCTGGCATTAATTGCTGTCCAGAATAAGGATTATGCAGAGCGTTTTGTGGAATTAGGTGCGTCTGATACACAGATGCTTGTCACCGGCTCTGTCAAATACGATGCTGTTGAAACGGACCGGAAGAATAAATGTACCGAAACACTTCGGAAGTGCCTGAATATTCAGAGTGATGAAACCGTTTTTATTGCGGGTAGTACCCAGGATCCAGAAGAGCAGTTTTGTATCGATACGTATCTAAAACTACGGGAGCGTTTTTCAGAGTTGCGTCTGGTGATCGTTCCCAGGCACCCAGAGCGTTTCGAAGAAGTGGCGTCCATGGTTCATCGCATGAAATTGCCGTTGCTACGCCGATCGGAAATGACTTCCAGGAACCAATGGAGTCCGTCAGAGGCATCCGGAGCAAAGCAAACCCCCGTCATTCTTATTGATACGTTGGGAGAATTGGCATCGGTTTGGGGGCTTGCAGATATCGCATTCGTGGGTGGGAGTCTATCCGGGCGAGGTGGGCAGAATATGATAGAGCCAGCTGCCTATGGAGCGGCAGTGACGTTTGGTCCGGATACCTGGAATTTTCGAGAAACCGTGGAATCCTTAACAACGCGAGATGCTGTTCGGGTGGTTAAAGACAAACAGGAGTTACAGGAAACCGTAGCCTATTTTCTGGACAACCCCCAGGAGATTGTTCGTTACGGGAAGGCTGCGCAGGAATTTGTTACCAGCCAGCAGGGAGGTACCACCCGTACTGTAAATGGCCTGGTTCCATTTTTCGAAGATGAGCCAAATCGTAGACATTCCCCTCATTTTCGAACTACACGAAATGCGGGCTCGCTTGCATCTCAGTAGTTCCTTCTTTATGCTTCGTATGGTTCGGCGGTTCGATTGTTATCATTCCCGAATGGTGCAGCGTTCCAATTGGTATGTCAGTCTGTTTTCTCTTGATGTTTGCATGGAGGTTTTTGTGGCCGGTGGTCGTTATTTGTTCACGAGTGAGTCGGTTAGTTCCGGGCATCCCGACAAGATGGCCGATCAGATTTCAGATGGGGTTCTTGATGCGCTCTTAAGAGAACATCCCAAGAGTCGTGTGGCTTGTGAAACCCTGGTTACAACCGGCTTGGCGCTGCTTTCCGGAGAAATAACATCGGAAGCCAAAGATGTGGATTATGTCAATTTGACAAGAAACATCATACGAGAGATTGGCTATGTTGATGATGCAATGGGATTCAACGGTGACACCTGTGATGTGAAAATTTTTCTGGATCCACAGTCACAGGATATCGGTAATGCCGTGGATGATAATCCCGAAGAAGGAAAATCTACCGGAGCAGGCGACCAGGGTCTCATGTTCGGTTTTGCATGTAATGAGACAGAAGAATTCATGCCTTTGCCGATTGCTCTGGCCCACCGTATTGTCAATCGTCTTACGGAGGTACGTCAGCAGGGTGAAGCACCATGGCTTTGGCCAGACGGAAAGAGCCAGGTTACGGTGCAGTATCAGAATAGAAGGCCGGAGAAGATTCATACCGTAGTCGTGTCGAATCAACATAGCCCTGATGTGACACAAGATGCTATCCAAGCATTTGTGTTGAAGGAAGTGGTGGCTCCGGTACTGCCACGCGAACTGTATGATGATAGCTGTAAGTACCTCGTGAACCCTTCTGGACGTTTTGTTAAAGGCGGTCCACATGCCGATACCGGTCTTACCGGTCGAAAGATAATTGTGGATACCTATGGTGGCTGGGGACGACATGGGGGAGGCGCATTCAGTGGCAAAGATCCAACGAAGGTGGATCGTAGTGCAGCATACATGGCACGACACATTGCGAAAAATCTTGTAGCCGCTGGTGTTGCTGACGCATGTGAGATTCAGCTGTCCTATGCAATTGGTGTTGCTGAACCGATCAGTGTTCATGTTGAAATGGCAGGTGAAACAACGCTCGATCCAGCTGAGGTTACAACACTGGTAAGAGATCATTTTCCATTAACACCTGAGGGAATGATTGATTATCTGGATCTCTGGAGGCCCATCTATCAGAAGACTGCTGTGGGTGGTCATTTTGGAAGGAGCGAACCGGAGTTCACCTGGGAAAGCATTCATCGTGCTGATGAGCTGCGAAGGGCGTGTACCAGTTGATCCAACCTCAGCCTAGCAGGGCCAAATCCCCTCTTACGTAAGAGGAGAACTTAGTATGGATGCACTGATACACCGAACGGAGTTGGGCATGGACCGCCGTCCGGGTATGGAAACACCGGTGCGGTCAGCGATCAGTCTGGTTGCCTGTGCGCTTTTAAGCTGCAGCGCGTTGTTTCTGGTGGTTCGGCTGTCAATGGACCGTTTTGAATATCGGCTCGAAAATCATGCGCTTCTCATGGTGGTATTCACGTTGTGTATATTTTCGTTTTTCTGCCGTTATAACTATTTGCGTTCTGATCTTATCTATCGTGGTCTTTTTCCCGGAATGCATATCTGGCTGGATTATGGGCCCGTGGTTGCTGTTTTTTGTTGTTTCATTGTTTTGACCATTTCGGGAATGCCAGGGGTGTGGTTGGGTGCTGGGACAGCTGGCCTGATGATGGTCGAATGGATGTTGCGCAGGCCCTGGTCTATCCGATTATCAAGGATTTTTCAGAAACCGAATAGGGCAGGCATTGGAATGTCGACAAGCGGAGTGTTTCAGCCGGCGCGACTCAAAAGGAAGCCTGTAAAATCTATTCGCACACAACAGCAACGACATCGCAAGCTGGACAACGGTCAGGAATGCTGGGAGGGATGGATAAGAATCAGGGTGCCGGCAAATACGCGCCATCTGGTCGAACATATTTCCTTTTGTCCCTCATTTCCACAGCCACCAGAATTGGAGTGTTTTCTCCTTAGTGAGGCGCCGGTTCGCGTGAAAGTTGCGCATGTGGTTCCTTTTGGAGCACGCGTTGAATTGCATATGACCCATACCGTGGATACGAATACGGATGTTGCATTTGCATTCGTCGCGACATCATCGTCACTTCGTCCTGAGCAACCTGCAGAATTGGGATTATCAGATGGATGACTCAGGACAACGTAGTTCCGAATTTGCACTCCAATCTCACCTCGGTTAGTTTGGTGCGTTTCACTACTAGAAACTTCCGCCGGTTGGGAATGTCCAAACTTTTTTTAAGTTGACTGAGGTCTGTCATGATCAGTGTTGTCGTTCCCTGGGATGGCGCAAAAACATTGGATGTAGCAATTCAGGAACTTCCAGAGCTCGGCATTCATCATCTGACACTGCGTTTGGGCACGAGTGAAGTACAGGATGTAAGTACCCTGAAGACACAATTGTCTCGTTATGGCCTCCGGATAATCAGTTGTGATATTTCCAGTGGCAGTCCACTGGACGTGAAAGTTCTGGAGGCAATGAAGGAGAAGATTCAAATGGCATGCCAGTTGGGTGCTAGCATTGCGATTTGTGAATCAGGTTTTGCGAATAATGATAAAGAGTTTGGCCGCATTATCGATCATTTACACGAACTGGCAGATTGTGCTGATACGTTCAATATGAAGCTTGCTTTGGATACGCAGCCTGGTCTTACACAGAATTGGCGAGCAATGGCACATACGATACAGAGCCTTTCTCATGACCGAGTAAAATTGAATTTTGATCCGGGAAATCTGGTATTCCTTAACGAACAAGTACAGGTGGACACGTCTCTTGCACGTGTTTGTCAGCACGTCGCTCACGTTTATTTACGGGACTGCTGTTCCTTTGGAACACGCTGTTATGGCGCACTGGGGACGGGAGGAGCCGTTGATTTTTCGTGTGTCCGAGAGATTCTTCAAAGTACCGGGTACACCGGACCGTACTCGATTGTTTTCGATGATCCTCCCAGTGAAAGAATGGAACTGTTGCAGTGGCGAGATCGGCTGCAACGTTCCTTAAAAGTGCTGGAGTGGTGTGGTTTTCTTGATACTAATTCATCGGATCTCTGATCAGGGTGAGTCTGGCTGAATTGAAAACAGGATCGGCATCTTAGAGCCGTCAGGCTAGAATAGTGCGTGCGGAATGGATAAATCCGGATACCAATAGTACCTTTATTAGAGATTACACTCATGGCAGGCATTCCCTTACCGCGACAGGACGAATTGCGTGAGGAATTTAGAAAAGTTCTTGGGATTCTTGAAACGGCGCCAACGATTGACAAACATTATGGTATTTCTCGAGAGGAGTTTCTGAAACGCCAGCGGAGCGTTTCCGGTGTTCTTGAGGAAATGGAATTGTCTGTGGGCTTTGTTTTCAGTGATGAACATTACTGTGGTGATGTTCCGTATCTGGGTGGTAATACTAATATTTCAATTGAACAGGTAGCCGGCGCCATTGGCTCAGGTGGTTTCCATATTCTGGCAGGACTCGAAGGAGGTTATGTAGCGGAGCAGATGGCGGACCGTGCAGGGGCCACCGTCCACAAAGTAGAGATGTTACAGCTTGCGGATGAAAAATATCCTATTCGCGCCGAACGGCTTGAAGATGCGCTGGCTGCTGCTGCCGGTGAAAAACCTGTGGAACGTATTGGTTTGCTGACTCCCAGACAGGTAATACCTGACGGCATTGTTCATTATTTAAACTGTCTGGTTGGAGCAGAAAACGTAGTGGATGCTCAACTCCCGTTTTTCCACATCAAATATGAAAAATCTAACGATGAAATGCGTCTTATTAAAGATGCTAACGTTATCGCCGATGCGATGATGCGTTCCATGTTAGCAGTACTGAAACCTGGACTACTGGAGACTCAGATTGCAGCATGGGCATACTTTGTGGCAAAGGAGCTGGGGAGTGAGGAAAACGGATGGGATGTCATGGTGGGAGCAAACACGGCCAATCGAACTTTAATCGGAAAGGCATTGAATCGCTCTATTGAGCACGGAGATTATGTTCACTTGGGGGTCGCGCCTAAACGCGATGGATTGAACAGTTGCCTGCGACGAAGTGTGGTCGCTGTTGAACATCCGGATGAAGTAGCTTCCGCACAGCCCGATGCGGAATTCTGGTTTTCACTTGTCGAGGGAGGCTATCAGGTGGGACTGGAGGCGTACTGTGACGTTGCACGGCACAACAAACCTGCCAAGTTTCAGGAACAGGCCTTGGTGGATTATTTTGACTCTCGCTCTGAAGAAGTGTCACGTCGTATTGGCCGAGACGTTCAGTTGTCATCTCAAAAGCCTTACACGGGAACGCATAACGCAGGGTATACCGAATGTCAGGAATTTTTTGGCGCGATTACTCTGGATAGTGAGGAACCACTGGGAAACCAGATTGTAACGATGTTAGATGTGGCTTTGCGGGGAGTGGGAGATCGGTGGAATGAGATTGTTCTTCCAGGTATGGATTTTGTAGTTGTTGAAAATACACTTGGGAAATTTGGTTCCCGTGTTGAAGTGTTTAATCAGGTTCCGGTTAATGTACAAAAGCTTGTGGGCAGTGGTATAGAATCATGACCATGTGGAACATGGTGTGATCAGATGTTCATTCGTTGTCTGCGGTGGAGAAAAACATGTCTTTACTGGTAGTGGGTTCTATTGCCCTGGATTCTGTCGAAACGCCAACCCAGTCAGCGCGAGATGTACTCGGCGGATCGTCTGTTTATTTCTCATATGCTGCGAGTTTCTTTACACCGGTACGGCTGGTAGGAGTAGTGGGTGAAGATTTTCCTGAAGAGTATCGAACATTGCTAGAGAATCGTGA
>CAXEIY010000042.1:0-9832 GCA_963996245.1 uncultured Planctomycetia bacterium
CCATACAGGTTGAGGTATCGAAGGTTGGTCATTTCAGAGAGGGCCGCCAGTCCCGAGCCTGTCACGGCCGTCAATTCCAGGTGAAGGTTCACCATGTTGGTCAAACCCTGAAGTTGGGCCAGGCCAGCGTCGGTGATCTTGGTGCCTCGGAGGTTAAGTTCTACGAGATTGGTACAGTCCTTCAGCAGTGCCAGTTGTTCGTCCGCGACTTCCGTATCGAAACCAAGGCTTAAATTGACATACAGCCAGTTCGTATTCTGTGCGATGCGCAGCGCCAGGAAACCGAGTTCTTCTAATTTTGCAACAGCGGCCTTTTCGGCATCACTGATTTCAACCCCCGGTTGGTCCAGGACATCGTCAGAGACCTCTTTTTCCGGAAGTTGTAACGCAACGCCTTCTGGCCAATCCGCGCCTTCATTAATCCATCTTCGAATCAGTTCAACCTGTTCCTCTGTTAGATTTTCTCCTTCAGCAGGCATGCGATTGGGGTCATCCGCATCCAGGGTTATGAGTTCCAGAAGTAAACTTTCATCTGCTTTTCCGACGGTGATACCCGGTTCACCACTCCCTCCACCAGCCAGAATGGCTTCTTTGGAATCCAGGCGAAAATCGCCTTTCGGAGACTCGCCATTATGACATTTTAAGCAGGAGCTTTCGAGGATGGGTTTGATTTGCTCGGCAAAGTTGACTTTTGCTTCTTCTTGGGCCGAACTTCCATTTGCGACCAAGGAAACTAAGCACAGAGAGGCGAGGGCACGGCTAACAAACTTCATCTTCATTGATCTCCTGGTGGTGAACTCCAAAATAGATCTGCGACCGGACCGTTTTAGTCACGCTCGCAAATGCGACAGTCCTTTTTTGGCGTCGAAAAACGGCTGCATCGTCCAACTATCAATAAACTTAACATATGAAGCATTTGTATCGCGCCGCCATTCATTGAGCAAGCATTAATTTGCTACTGTGGTCCGGACTTAGACGGTTGTGAGGGATCTTTTATCTGTAGTTTATATTTCGATTATCCGATTTTAGATATGCGGTTTCATGCTTACTGTATTTCGGTACCGGAAGGAAAACGTCAGGTCAATAATTCTCGGAACCCTCAGGTTCCAGTGAACCCTTGTCCGGAGTAACTGTCTTATGCGTAAGGTAAGTGTTAGAAAAGAGTTAGTGCGTGGATTTAAGAGAAACAGCCGCGCCGTGTTTGAGTACCTGGAACAGCGTTTGTTGCTTTCAGCTGATTTCGATTTCGCGTTTGGAACAGGGTCGGTACTGGATGACAGTGCCCGCAGTACCGCCATTGATCGAGATGGAAATATTTATATTTCAGGCGAGTTTTTTGATCTTTCTGACTCCTCCATTGAAAGTTTTCCTGATTTTGATCCTGGAAATACCGGCAATGGAGAATTAGTCAGCGCTGGAGGACGTGATGCATTTGTAGCTCAATATGCCTCTTCAGGCGAACTGAACTGGGTTCGACGCATGGGGGGGGCCAGTCAGGACAAAGCAGCTTCCATTACGGTAGACGATCGAAGTGACCTGCGTTCTGAATGGTCTGTTTATACGAGCGGTAACTATCAGGGGATGGCCAGTTTTGGAGGAGATCTTTCCACTATCCTGAATGCGGAAGATTCCGGTGAAGCTTACGTTGTGAAGATCGGTTATGCCGGGGACCTGCTTTGGGCAAAGGGACTGGGAGGTAATGGTGCTGCTGGAAACGGCATAGCTGTTGACTCACAGGGTGACGTCGTGACGGTAGGGCATTTTGTAGGGCAATCTGATTTTGACCCGGCCACTACGGATTTTGATCTGGGAACCAATGAGCATGGAACCACGCAGGTCTTTGTATCCAAAATAGATTCTGCCGGGCAATTTGTCTGGGCTCGAGAACTGGGCCAAAGTACCGCTAATCATCCGGTGAGTGCGGAGCTTGACTGTGGTGGCGGTTTGATCAGCTGTGACAATACTGCTGCGGCAGTAACAATCGGTCCGGATCGAGAAATCACCGTGATTGGTACAACCGCGCTGGACACAGGGTCGGATCATCTTTTCATAGCAAAATTGGATTCCGATGGAAATTTTGTATGGGATGAACCCGTGATTGAGGCGACAAACCAGGTGGTTGGGAAAAGCGCATCAATCGGGGCGGGTGTTGTCAGTGATGATCTGGGCAATGTGTATGTTACCGGACATTTCTTTGGGCAGGTGGATTTTGATGATACAGGCGATGCAACGGTACTTACCAGTGAAGGGAGTGCAGATGCCTTTGTGACAAAATATGACATGGATGGAAAGGTATCCTGGATTGGTCAGGCGGGCGGTATCCTGGACGACTTTGCTACGGACGTGGCGCTGGATGTAATTGGAGATGTATATCTCACCGGAGGGTTCTCTGGCACCGCGAATTTTGATGTGGTGTCCAATCCGGATGGCACCCTGGGGCTTGCCGAAAGTGCCGGACAGTCCGATGTGTTTGCACTCAAATATGATCCATATGGGAATTTTGAATGGGTTACATCGTATGGTGGGGCCGGCCATGATTCCGGGCAATCGATCGCACTGAGCGACACGGGCAAAGTGGTTGCTGTGGGGGACTTCAGTGAAGCGGTTGTATTTTCGAATGACCCGGTTATGGGTGCGATCGGCAGTCAAGGGGCTAGAGATATTTTAGTGATGCAACTGGAACAGTCACGCTTCGTACAGGCTCCGGACCGGATGGCTGTCTTTCATACGGATGGTCAGTGGAGTTTTGACTGGGACGGAGCGGGTACGGATCAAGAACAGCAGCTCTATTATGGGTTGCCCGGTGATGTTCCGGTTTCGGGTGACTGGGATGGTGATGGACTGGATCAAATGGCCCTTTTCCGGGACGGGAGATGGTTTTTTGATCTCGATGGCGATGGATTTAAGGCCGAGCATTCAACTTGGTTTGGGTTGCCCGGTGATGTCCCGGTTACAGGCGATTGGGATGGTGACGGCGTTGACCAGATGGGACTGTATCGGGATGGACAGTGGTTTTTTGATCTCGATGGTCAGGGAGGGATTGGCGAATCAGGAACCTGGTTCGGTTTGCCAGGCGATGTGCCTTTGACCGGCGACTGGGATGGCGATGGAATAGATCAGTTGGCACTGGTGCGTTCGCATCAATGGTTTTTCGACCTCGACCAACAGGGAGCCATAGCAGAGAAGAGTTTCTGGTTTGGAATTGAAGACGATATTCCTGTGATTGGAGACTGGAATGGAGACCATATAGACGATGCCGGATTGTTCCGTGACGGCAGCTGGTTTTTTGATCTCGATGATCAGGGACAGGTAGGCGAACATCGACTTGAGTTTGGAGCAGCGACACATATTCCTGTTGTCGGTGTCTGGGCCCCTGAACTGGCATCTGAACCGTTGCTGCATGGGCCCGTAGCAATGCATGCCTCTATGACAGTCCAGTCGTCCGGCGGCTTTATTTCAAGCCTGTCGTATTTTGATGACATATGGGATCAAAGTGCGCCGCATACGGAACAGGGGGTGTGGTCTATGTTTTCTGATGATTCGGATCGTCTCGAAATGTCCGCAGGATCTTCCACCGTTCACGACGGTGCCCTGCTCGACTATCTCGAAGAAAGAAAGTAAGGGATCCGTTTTTCCAACCCAATATGGATTGGAACAATCCTTCGGTTTAACGCCCGGGATGCTGCTTATCGGCTGTGCGTTTGTTTCGCACCTTTACGATCTGTGCAAAGTCCGTATCAGGGCGTGAGGGCTTTCCACAAGTTGAAGGTAATGTGCGCCTGACCTTGATGGTGGGCTTCATGCCACACGAGTACCCGCAAAACACGCCTCAGGTCCCAGCCTCGATCCGCAATTGCCGGAGGGATCACTGGAAGGTCGGCTTCCGATTTTTCGGAGAGCGTCTGGATCAGGTGTTCGCGTGACTCGCACAAAAGATTGCGGATTTCCTCGGGTTGTGGAATGGAGTCATCGGGTGTACTCCCCCCTCGAAATCGTGGCACCAGATCAGGCCAGCTAGGTTGTGCGTCCGGTACCAGGCGCTCGGTTGCGAACAATTCCTCGGTTACCCCGATATGCATTAATTGCCAGGCTATGTGAGCACGCCGCTCACCGGGGCGCCAGGCCAGTACAGCCATCGGATCCTCGGTAGCTTCAATCTGTTCAAGCAGCCCCAGAGTACGCTCCCGCGCTTCCGTGCATGCAGCCAGCATGATGTCAATTTCCGTGACGGCCATTACCCTTATACCTTGTTCAAAATTCGGGGACGATTTCCTGGCCCGCTCGTGTGCCGATAGCTCTCCAGTTTTCTGTGTCGACCACATTCGTGATGAACGTTACCCGTCCACTGGCAAAGAGGACATTAACACCGCCAGTATGAATACTGCGTGCGGTAATATTCCCACGGTTATAACGAAGCAGTGCCTCGGACAGACCCGAAACGGATGTGGGACGTAAACCATCGGTGTCCGGCAAACCATTGAGCATGAAACGCCGGTCGTTGGGCACGGTGGTTGCGCTGAGACAATCGACATCGGCGTCATTGGGTTTTCTACCGTGGTTGTACATGCCATTGCCGTAAAAGGCCTGCATCCAGGACATCTGTCGTCCACCCGTAGTCCACTGAACGTCGTTTAATCTGCATGGGAAATAGGGCATTTGTGAATTGGGTGTGTTGTTGAGATACGCGTAGTAAAATCTGTCTTTCTGAGTGACATTGATTCCACCAGCGATGTCCAGTTGTGAGCCGGCTGTTGATTCGGAAAAAGCCACCGTGTTACTGATGCCGTCCTTTACTGACCCACCTAGAACATGTCCCGTTCCGGAACGACGATACTCACCGGAGTAGAACATGCCGTCGGTTACACCAAAGGTATTGGTTGGATCGATGGGACCACCCTGAAGGTGCGGTAGTTGGGGCCCTGAACCGGTTGACGCAACGAAACTGGACCTTCCCCAGAGCGCGAATTGTCCACCTCCAGATGGCATCGGTGCGATGACGTCCGAAGGGCATTTGTAGATATCCAGATCCGTGGTAATAACCGTTGCGTTACTGAAATGCCAATATGGAAATGAAAAATTAATAGAATCAAACACGTTTCCCTGTTCCAGATGGGGAAGCAGTGCCACCAGGGGGCTGTACCCGCCGGCCTGGCGGCCGCGGGGATAGAAGCCACCAAATTGATCGGTGTACGATAACAGTGCTGATCCTACTTGTCTCAGGCGACTTTGACACTGGTTGCGCCGCGCCGACTCGCGAGCCCTTTGAACGGCCGGTAGCACCAGAGCTCCCAGTAATCCGATAATCGCTACAACGACCAGTAGTTCTACCAGAGTAAATCCACGCCTGCGCATGAGTTCAGACCTCATTGAGCTTCCACCTCGTTTATGAACACAGGAGACGGTAAGAAAGAATGGATAATGTGACGGGAATATACTTCTTGTGTAAACAGTATCGTTTACGCTGCGAAGAGGGAATTTATAAGATATTTATCATTTTTTCTACTTATAACAGCTTAAACGAGGAGCGGTTGAAGTCAAGTGTAACACGTGTTTTACGTAGAAGATAGAAAGAGCCATTTTCATGGAAAGCCATGGCTTTTCGGAAGAGCGGTTCACAGGGCAATAGATTCAAGCGGTCCTTATCTTCTGAAGGCTCTTTCGGACAACGGCCAGTGATTGTTGGAGGTCAGCAATGGGGTTTTCTTCATTTTCTTCATACTCGAGAGCCATGCAATAAGCATATTTGACATCGTAAAGGTAACGCAGGCAACCATCTACATCGAGATCACCCTCTCCGAGAATCGTGAATTGAGATTCTTTTCCCTTGAGTTGTTTGACGTCTTTCAAATGAACCCCATAAACGCGTTTTCCGAACGTGTGAAGCGCCTTCAGGGGATCTTCCCGTGAACGCAGATAATGGCCTGTGTCGACGCAGGCACCGATTTTTTCGTGATGGTTTGCCAGCACACGGCTTGTGTCTTCAATGGAGTCGTAACGTGCCCCAGGCCCGTGGTTATGGATGGCTATGGAAACATCATACTCTTCTACAAGCCGGTCCAGGTGATCGAGGCTTTCGGGGGTAGGGTCTGCTGAAAGGGTCTCAATTCCCATCGCTTTTGCGAATTCAAACCGGCGACGGTTTTCGTCTTTATTTTCGGTAAACGGTTCCACGCCAAAGGCAACCATACGAACACCCGCTCGCTTCAATGTTTCCTGATACTGTTTCCAATCTTTGGGCACTGTCGTGACGGGAAAATGACCGCGATACGACTCCCAGAAACGTAAACCGAGTGCTCTGGTATGTTTCAGTGCATCGTCCAGCCCATAGCCCCGCAGGGAGTAGCTTTGTATGCCCATTTGAAAAGGCTGGTACGGATCGTCCGATGTTGTTGCCGTACAGATCTCAGAGAGTCCAGTACTGGCAAGGGCGCACGCGGTAACGCCACGGTACAGGGCATCACGACGACTAAGTGTTCTTGAATAGGCAGCCAGCGGTGTGGCATGAGAAGTAAGATTTGGTTCCGTGGAGTTGCCTGGACTGGGTAGTTGGGGCATAGATCATGTTCCTGTTGCTGTTTGGGTCACAGGTAGTGGATGATTCTGTAATCAGTGATGGCGCCCGATTCGTTTTAACGAGTCCGGGGAACACGTCGTTCAGACGCCTTCGGAATTGTAGGTTGCTTAACTCTAAAGTCAGAGCCGTTCAGTCGCCGGTAGCCTGGTTTGCTCTGCTGGCCGCAGGGGCAACGGAAAAGCATATCGAACCGGACAAGAGTGTCAAGTTCATCCGTCTGGAAGTTCAATATTCTATGTCACAGATAGGGGGCAGTCAGCCTAATCTTTTTTGGGTCAAGAGAAGTGATTAAGGGCCGATACAAATCAGTTGGCTGAAGGTTCTCAGGTACATCCGTCCGTTGGAAATAGCAGGGGTACTGTGACTGCCTTCACCAAGCGGATTACGGGCCAGAGGCTGAAAGCGGGAGGAGGCTGCGAGAACCACAGCATCTCCTCCGGTTGAAAGGCAGTAAATACGATTGTTGACCGATACAGGACTGCCGTAATAGGTGTCCCCAACCCGCTCACGCCAGTGTATGGTTCCTGTAGCGGGATCGGCGCAGCTGACAATCCCTTCATCGCTCCAGAGGAACAGCAGATTATTGACAAACACCGGGGTGGTGCACAGCGGCGCAGCCCGGTCTATTTTATAGACAGTTTCAGGTTTTCGTGGAGCGGGTGACCCCGTTGCCGGTGGTCGTACGGCGATGACCTCTTTACGCACGCCCAGCCAGCCGGAGCTGGCGAGGATGAGATTGTTTGCGACGATCGGTGAGCCGATAGAGGTCTCGAGGTGGCGTTTATCAAAAATGTCCAGCTCCCAGGCCGTTTTTCCCGTGGTTGGATTAACCGCAGTGATTCCATGCTGATAACTGACGAAGATCAAAGCAGCCTGCCCCTGAGGTGATCGGTAGATGCAGGGAGTAGCGTAACTGGTTTTGCTGTTCCGAGGCACCTGCCAGCGGATTGTTCCGGTTTTGTTTTCCAGTGCGATGAGAGAACTGTCGCCGTCCTGATCGTTAGCGATGATAAGGAGATCCTTGTAGAGAATGGGAGATACAGCGAGTCCGTATCCTGCGCGGAGCGGGCCTAAATCTCTTTGCCAGATTTCCTGTCCGTGATGATCAAAAGCAAACACGATAAACTCGTCTGGAGTTGCCCAGCAAACGTAAAGGCTGTCCTGATCGACGGTCGGGGTTGCTGTTGCAAAACTGTTCAAGCGGTGTTTTCCATACTTGGTTCCGGACAGAGTCCGTTGCCAGATTATCTGGCCATTTGCCGCATTCAGAGCAAATATTTTACGCGGTCCTTCCGATTCGTTACTGCTGGTAACAAACAGCTTCTCACCCCACAGTACGGGAGACGAATGTCCGTGTCCGGGAAGTTCTCTTTTCCAGAGGTGCTGCCCCAGTTCCCATGAAACAGGAATCTTGCTGCCCTGACCAATTCCAGAACCATTCGGACCACGAAACCGCGTCCACTCCTGTGCTCGGACGGGTGAGCTGATACTCAGGGCCGTGATGAGAATATAAAAAGGGAAACGCAGGTGCTGTCCCATAATCACGTTCTTTTCTGGTTGGAGTATTAAATGAGGACTTGAATCTTAAAAGAAATCAGGCTGGTTCTCAATTTCGATCCCCATTTCAGGGTAGTAATCCCAAACACGTTCGTTCCCACAGTCTGAGTTATCATGCAGAAAGCGAACGTTTCTGGCTATCCTGTGGCAAGCAGAAATGGGATACGTGAACGGAGAACTAAGCACCTAAAGATGGCTGACGGAGTCTTTGGAGGAAATTCATAAACTCCAGTGTCAGGCGAAATACCGTTGGGACCAGAATGAGCGTAAACAGGGTAGAGACCAGCAGGCCACCCAGAACAATACTGCCCAGGCCGCGGTACAGTTCACTTCCGGCTCCAGGGAAAAGCACCAGTGGCATCAGACCACACACCGTCGTAGCGGTGGTCATCAGGATAGGACGAATCCGTGTCTGAACACTTTCGAGAATCGCCTCCTCCGGGAGCATCTGGTCGTTACGCATATGATTAAGAGACTGGTGCACAATGAGAATGGGGTTGTTGACTACGGTACCGATCAAAATGACAAAGCCCAGCATGGTAAGCACATCGAGAGGTTGCGGTATATAAAAATTAAGTAGCCACAGACCTGCGAATCCGCCGACTGCACCCAGTGGCACACTCAGGATCACAACCAGTGGATAGATCCAGGATTCGAAAAGGGCCGCCATCAACAAGTAGGTAATTAACAGAGCCAGCAGAATGTTCCACTGAAGCGCACGCCATGTGTTACGAAGTTTATCGGCCGTGCCGCCGAGATTGATCTGGTAGAGGCCCCCTTGTAGCTGATCGCCGTCCAGCAGTGGCTGAACCATGTCCGTACGGATTCGTTCCAGGGCGTCTCCTAACGCCATACCAGGTGGTGGGGTTACTTGTATGGTAATACTCCGCTGACGTTCACGATGATTAATCTGTTCCGGGCCACTGGCTAATACGACGTTCGCTACAGCGGCGACAGAAACGAGATCACCACTGGGAGTGGCTACCGGCAGGGACTCCAGATCCTGTGTACGGGTGGCCAGATCGGACTTACCGATAATACTGAGATCGATCTTAGTTCCCCCCACATAATAGTCCGTCGCATACGCTCCATCGATCAGTGCGTTAACGGTGTATCCGAGTTCTGTTGCTGTCAAACCCATGTCCGCGGCCTGCTCCCAGCGGGGAGTGACATGCATTTCAGGACTCGACAGATCGAGGCTTGGAATGGGGCGTGCCTGAGATCCTGGCAGGATTACGGAGGTTTGTCCCATGAGCTGCCGACCGATGTCTATTAAGTGTGTCAATTCAGGTCCAGTGATCTCAATATCGATACTGCGCCCGGCTGCAAGACCTTGTTCAAACAGACTGGACTGCATGGCTATTGCTATCGCACCTGGAGTTTTGGATGCGGTGTTGATAATAACGGGAATCAGTTCCGCTGCGCGTAACGGATTAGCAGCACGCACCCCCATAAATACCTGTCGCCCGGACGCGACATAGAAAAAGTCAGCGATCAGGGGGCCTTCTACATCGGGCTGGTCTGGATGACCGGGGTCAGCATCCCATAAAGGACGCAGGTCCCGTTCGACGCGCTGGCCAGCCGCCTTCAGTTCATCCAGGTTATATCCTGGTGGTGGTAGAATGATTCCAAAAACCAGATTGCGGTTGCCTGTTGGCAGATACTCAAGTGACGGGATCAGGAACCAGGTCGCGAGAACCG
>CAXEIY010000043.1:0-19873 GCA_963996245.1 uncultured Planctomycetia bacterium
GAGGCGTCTGACTATTCCGGGTTAAGTGTGAGTACCGCAGGGGATGTCAACGGAGATGGTTACGCAGATATCGTGATTGGAGCCTATGCGACCGATCCTAATGGAAACAATGAAGCGGGTGAGACATACGTGGTGTTTGGCAAAGGGAGTGGTTTTGCTGCCAGTGTGGATTTGGGTTCTCTGGATGGGAATGATGGTTTTGTCCTCGAAGGAGTTGACGCGGAGGACTTTTCCGGCTGGTCGGTAAGTACCGCAGGGGATGTCAACGGGGATGGTTACGCAGATATCGTGATTGGAGCTTATGCAACCGATCCCAATGGAGACAATGAAGCCGGTGAGGCGTACGTGGTATTCGGCAAAGGGAGTGGTTTTACTGCACGCGTGGAACTGGGTTCTCTGGATGGGAGTGATGGTTTCGTGCTGGAGGGTGGAGATGAGGGGGACGAAGCCGGCTATTCGGTGAGTACCGCTGGGGACGTGAACGGCGATGGATACGCAGATCTCATAGTTGGAGCTGCCGGTGGCCGTCTTGGAGGTGCCGTCTATCTCATGTTTGGCAAAGAGAGTGGTTTTTCTGCGAGCCTGGATCTGGAATCACTGAACGGCAGCGATGGATTTAAGTTAACGGAAATAGATGCCGGTGACGGGGTCGGCTATTCGGTGAGTACTGCTGGAGATGTCAACGGTGATGGCTATGCGGATGTTCTCATTGGAGCCAAATGGGCGGATTCCGACGGGAACACAGAGGCCGGTGAGACGTATGTTGTTTTTGGAAAGGCAGGTGCCTTTAGTGCCAGCCTGGATTTGGGTGCACTGGATGGTAATGACGGTTTTGCTTTGGAAGGGGTAGATGTCGGTGACCGGTCCGGTACGTCCGTGCGTATGGCAGGAGATGTCAATGGAGATGGTTATGCAGATATCTTGATTGGTGCCAATCAGGCGGATCCGGGCGGAGACAGTGAATCCGGTGAGACGTACGTGGTATTCGGTCGTGATTACACGGAATCGGTGACACAGGAAGGAACGGTATCTGACGAGACTTTCTGGGGTACAGGTGGAGCGGATGTGATCGTGGCCGGTGGAGGGAATGACCGCCTGGTCGGATTGGGTGGTGCCGATAACCTCATTGGAGGTGCTGGTGATGATGCGCTGGTGGTCAGTTCGGTTGATTTTAGAAGAATTGTCGGTGGCAGCGGCAGCGATACTCTGGAGTTGTACGGGAGAGGTCGAACACTCGACCTGACTTTGATTTCTGATACGGATGTGACGGGCGTTGAGGCTATCGACATCACAGGAAGTGGAAACAACAGATTGGTTTTGAATTACATGGAGGTACTGAACCTGAGTGATACTTCCAATACGTTGAGTATTGTCGGAGATACAGGTGACAGTGTCGAACTGGGGGCCGGCTGGACCGAGATTACCGGCAGTGGCAGCTCAAAGCGTTTTACACAGGGAGCCGCCACGATTTTGTTGGCAGATGCGATCGTGACAACAGGTGAACCACCCGAGACCGATGCACAGGACACAACCGGCATTTATCGCGCGGGAGAATGGCTGCTCGATCTCGACGATACAGGCGGTGTCGAGGTGTCCCAAATGTATTACGGTTCTTCAGAGGACATCCCTTTGACTGGTGACTGGGATGGTGACGGCGTTGACAGCCTGGCGATTTACCGTTCCGGACAATGGCTTTTTGATGACAACAATGACGGTGTTTTTGCCGAATCCAGTTTCTGGTTTGGGTTACCCGGGGATATTCCGGTAGTCGGTGATTTCGATGGTGATGGAGTGGATGACGCAACGGTTTTCCGCAATGGTATTTGGTTCATGGACCTGGCTGGTGATGGAGTAGTAAGTGAACACAGTTTCTGGTTTGGATTACCCGAGGATATTCCTGTTGCGGGTGATTTCGATGGTAATGAAGTGGATGAGGTTGCGGTTTACCGTAATGGTCAGTGGTTCATCGATCTGGCCGGTGACGGAATACTAAGTGAAATGAGCTACTGGTTCGGGCTTCCTGGGGATGTACCCCTTTCTGGTGACTGGAATGAGGATGGCATTGACAATGCGTCCGTCTATCGAACGGGATGGTGGTTTTTGGATTATGATGGTGAAGGTGTTGTTGGTGAAGAAAAATTCCAGTTCGGTTTATCCTCAGATATACCCGTTTCTGCACGCTGGTTTGATATGTCCTCCGAAGGAAGTCTAAACAGTTCAGGTAATCTCAATTCAGTGTTCAGTAGTTCTGACGAGAATGGGCCAGGGGCATCAGAGGGAGGACAAGATATCGTATTTGACGATGTGCTTTCGGTTTATGGCCCTCCTGAAGTCTTCGACAGAGTGACCATTTCACCCAGAGAAAATGAATCGTTTTTCTGGAGTGATTCCGGAGATTTTGTGAAAGATGACTTGGACTATATGGATACAGATGAAGGTAATAATGACCTACACGAGATAGTCGTGGATCTTTCCCCTCGCAAGAGCTGATACCCATCACCGTATTTATTATGGCTATTCGACACAGCGGTTGTGTTGTCAATAATCGTTGTTGTTGATTATTCGTGACCCTGACCGAATGTATCAAATCGAATGGTCAGATGCCCATAAAAGAGCAGTAGAAGACGGGGCATGAAATCGAATCTCGTATGTTGGCATTGAAGAAAGGTGTTTGCCGATCTGTGATTGCTGATCTACGAGATGTTTGGAAGAGAGTAAATGGGTTGCTGAAAACCGGGCGTGCCACCTATGATGATTAGTAGTAAGGGTAGGGCCGTTTCTTCCCTGACCGGAACGACGTGGCTCCATCTGGTTGTAGGATTTTAAAAGCGAGAGTTGTTTCTGATTGAGCTTGTGGGACAGGTGATGTTTTCCGGAAAAATAACTTCGATTTCAGCAGATAAAGGCTTTGGTTTTATTCAACCTCACTCCGGTGGAGCGGATGTGTTTTTCCATCGTTCGGCAGTAGATGCGGATTTCACATCGTTGAGTATAGGACAGAGGGTGCAGTACGAGCCGGATAAATCGGCCGCAAAACCGCGTGCCAAATCAGTTTTGACCACCGCCGTCCAGCCAAATATCAGACGGCCCCAATCGACGTCACTGGCCCGTGATCTTAAGGCCAGACCTCGTTCGCGAGATACGCGGGTGTATGAGTTTGGGTTCGTTACGCGGTTACGTAGACGAAAACGTGAAGGCTTTATTTCGTCGAACAAAGGCGGTCCCGAATATCTTTTTGCTGCTTCGGCAGTAACGGGAGAAAAACCATATTCTGAACTCACCGTAGGTGATTATGTGAAATTTGTTCCTCGGGGGCATCAGGTTAACGCCAAACAGCCGATTGTGGAGTTGGTTACGGTAACGGATAACCCGGTTTTGTCAGAAAACTATACGCCGGTCCGGCATCCTCGTTCACGTGGAAAGAAGCCAACTTGGCGCTAACCACGCAACTCACTTTATTACGAAATCATGCGGAGGAAGATCTCGTGAGCGAGTCTCAAACAACATCTACGCCGGAGCCCTTTAGTAAAGAAGAGCTCAGAAAAGCACTGCGAGCATTCAAGAAACGGCTTAAGGTAACACGGCTTGACGACGAATCACGACTTGGATACGGGCCTGTTTCAGGAGGTGGGGGTTCGAGTATTATTGCCATTTCGCCACCCAATCAATATTCCATAGAGGTATGGGACGAACTTGTCCGACAGGGAAGATTAAAACATGCGGGTCATGGAATGTATGAGCTAGTGCGTTCCTGAGTCGAACCAAGGTAACTGATAATTCAGGTTTTGATGCGTTCCATGTATGCTGTTCCTGTGCATGGAAATGAATGAATGAAAACACGTAGACATGTTTCTGAAACAACCACGAGAATGCGGCATATTGCTCAGGTTGGCGAAGTCGAGTCCATCGCCTCACCACCGGTGAATAGAATGGGCGTTAACCGAGAATTGGGTGGTCCGATGGTTTCCTCGACCAATTGAAATCCACGAGCCTCATAATTGGGCCGTGCGTGTGGATGATCATGATTACAAGTTCGTAGCCATACACGGTTCGCACCCATTTCCCATGCTCGTTTCACCGTCCGAGCTAGTAGCGACGATCCCAGTCCCTGGCCGATGAACTGCTGGAGTAATCCAAAGCAGACGATTCGTACGCTGTCGTCATCCTGATGTTCGAGTTCGGCGTACCCGACAGGGGTCCCATTCAGGTAAGCTACCCAGGTTTCGAGGGACTCTTTATTGACCAGTTCACTCCATTTGGTTTGGTCCCATCCTTCACGACCACCCCAGCGATAAGGTTCTCCGACGGCGTGGAACAGGAACCAGTTGAACGCGGCACAGGGAGGGTTAACGGCGAGAAATCGCATTTTTTCGGTGGCGTCGTTCTGTGGATTAGCTGGTCGGAACGCATCCGGGCTTTCCAGTGAAAGTTCCCAGGTAATCTTCTGAAGTTGGTTATCAGTCATTTTGGAGATGTGTTGGCAAGAGTTATTTTGATATGGACCAGGGTTATGTGGACACACTCTATAGATCGATGAAGCCCATCGGTAAAACGAAGGCTACGGAATGATAAGGATGTCTAGATCATCATGTTTCTCGAAAAAAGTACGCTTTGGCATTGAGGTAAAAGAGCAGTATAATCATAAAGTTGGGACCCAAGGTATGGGTAAGGTTGTGATTCGACATATCTGATAAATACCTGGCCTATAAGTTCGTGTCCGGAAAGGTCATTTGTGTTCAAGCAGGGTCCGGTTTCCTCATCTTTGTATCCGGCGGCGAGGCGAGCATTTTTACATGAGGCAATAGCTGGAACGGGTCTGGTGGGTGTTTCCAGCCCAGGGCACGCCGAGTGGAAGTCAACGGTCTCCGCGGTTACCGATTCATCATTGATCCTGCTTTGGCAGGACGGGGGACCCAGTCCCTTTGAAACTTTTGATCCCAAACCGGAAGCTCCCGCGGAGTATCGAGGTGAGCTTGGTGCGATTACTACTAAGATTCCAGGGATAGTGTTTTCGGAACAGTTGCCCTTACTGGCAGCTATGGCTGACAAGTTTTCGGTTATTCGATCACTTCATCAAGACTCGTCTGCCCATGTGTCCGGAACCCATACGTTTATTACCGGTCATGATCGTACCGGTGTGGTCAGTGGTCCCCCTCAATATCCGGATCTCGGTGTGGTTATTCACCGGATAAGACATGGCCGGAAGCACGATTTACCCGATTATGTTGCCCTTGGAGGACAGTACACCGAAGGACTTCATCGTGGAGGGTCGGCCTATCTGGGTTCCGCTTTCCAACCGTTTTCCATTCCGTCAGATCCCAGCATCAAGAAATTTGCTGTTCCGAATCTTGACGGACAGTTTCCAGCTGCGTCGGAGCGATTAGCAAATCGCAATCAGATACTTCAAAAACTGGATCGCATGAATCAGCAATACGATCGTTCGGGCCAGATGGAAGCAGCGGTTGTGTTTCGCCAGCGTGCCATGGATCTGCTGACAACGGGTGCGGCTATCCGGGCATTTGATCTCAATCGAGAGAACAAATCGGTCAGGGAACGTTACGGAATGCATTCTGCTGGTCAGCAGGCGTTACTGGCACGTCGTTTGGTCGAAGCAGGAGTCAGCGTTGTCACCGTTCGGTTTTCACCCGATGGTCGTGGTGATAATGACCGGAATGGAATCGGCTGGGATGACCACCCCGTTCATGGCAATATTTTCAGAATCATGAGGCGACGTGGCCCCTTGTTTGACCAGTCCGTGAGCGCATTGATAGAGGACCTGGAAGAGCGCGGGTTAAATCGAAAAGTGTTGGTTGTACTGGCTGGGGAGTTCGGGCGAACACCGCGTGTGTCTTACCATCACGGGACACCCGGGCGAGATCACTGGGGACCGGCCGGTTGCGCATTGGTTTTTGGAGGTGGGATGCAGATGGGGCAAATTATCGGAACGACTAACGCTCGGGGAGAGCATCCGTCTCAACGGGCCCTGCGTCCACAGGATCTGTTGGCCACGATTTACCGTTTCATGGGTGTTGATATAGGTCGCGAATTCCAAAATTTTTCCGGACGCCCTATTCCCATTCTTCCGTTTGGCGAACCTATCAAGGAATTGACCGGTTAACGCGAGTCAAAGGATCTACTACTACCGAGAGATGGCGATGTTGTTGAGGTGCGAAGGCTATGGACAGCGGTTATAATGTTGCTGCAGGATCAAAAGCCAGAAAAGCCTGATGTTTAGAAACCGATAGGCCTGACATTTCTTATCGACAAGTCATAAACGAGGTACGAACTCGTATGGACGGTATGATCATATGTGCGACATGTCAGTCAGCAAATCATCTGACTGTTCCCCTGGTGGGAAATCGTTCAGTTGCACAGACGGTGAGTCTGTTTGCAATAAGTGCGATTTTGTTTTCTGGGATAACCATGTCAGGATCGGTGTTCGCCGCCGAAAACCTTGACAAAAAGGACCCCGCGCTATGGGTGTTTCAGAATCTGATTACAAAGCCTTCAATTCCAGATGTCGTGCGAAAAGATCTCGTTAAAACACCGGTTGATGCCTTTCTGCTGGAACAACTGGAATCTTCAGGTATTTTTTTCTCACCGATGGCCGACCGTTTTACAAAAATTCGTCGGGCGTACCTCGATCTGATTGGTCTGACCCCTAGCCTTGAAGAGGTCGATGTGTTTCTGTCAGACAGTGCGGACGATGCTTATAGCCGTCTGATCGATCGTTTGTTGTCCTCTCCTCACTTTGGGGAACGGTGGGCGAGACACTGGTTAGACGTGGTCGGGTATGTTGATACAGTCGGCTTTGATATTGGCGAAAATTATCTCCTGCTGACAGATGGTAAGTGGCGTTACCGTGATTATGTTATTCAGTCCTTTAACAGAGACAAACCCTATGATCGATTTTTGATGGAACAACTGGCTGGTGACGAGATCAGCCACTGGAGAACAGCGGATTATTTGACGCCGCTCGATCAAGAGCTACTGATCGCAACAGGTTTTCTGAGAACGGCACAGGATTTCAGTCATGAACCGGAAAGCAATATTCCCGAAAATCACTATGCCGTCTTACATGACACGCTGGAGATTGTTGGGAGTAGTCTGCTTGGTCTGACGGTCAAGTGTGCGCGGTGTCATGATCACAAGTTCGATCCCATTACTCAGCAGGACTATTATCGCCTGATGGCTCTCTTCACTCCCGCATATAATCCAAAAGACTGGAAAGCGGTTTATCCTTACCGGGATCATATTGTCGATCGTACTCTGCCAGATGTCGGTTTGGCACGGCGTAGGGAAATGGAAGAGGATAATGCCGAAATAGACCGTAAAGTTACCCAGCAGGACAAAGCATTACAGGTATTGGTGAAATCGGTTTCCGACCGTATTTTAGAGAAACGACTAGCTGCTTTGCCCGAAGAAATTCGTCAGGATGTCCGGGACGCGTTAGGTACTCCCAAAAAAGATCGCAAAGATATCGAACAATATCTGGCTGATAAATTTCAGTCGCTTGAGACCTATTCAGAAGAGGATCTAATTTTAGAACAGACCTCTGAGGAAGGGAGTCGAATCGAACAACTCAAGAAGCAAATACAAACGCTGAATGAAGATCGAAGGAGTTGGGGTAAGATACAGGCGCTCTGGGACGTTGGGACACCTGACAAGGACCATGTTTTTATGCGTGGTAATTATCAGTCTCTGGGACAAGAAGTTGAACCGGGATTTCTCGATGTTCTGAGTGACGAAACAACGCGGAGCTTGTTTCAACAAGTGAATCCCACCGGAGACAGCAGCGGAAGACGAATGGCGTTGGCGCAATGGCTTACTGGAGAAAATTCTCCGGCCGCAAGGCTGGTCGCGGCTGTCATGGTCAACCGTATATGGCAACATCTGTTTGGTAAGGGAATCGTTGCAACTCCCGGTAATCTTGGTCGAAACGGCCAACGGCCTACACATCCCCAGCTGCTTCGTTGGTTGAGCCATACGTTGATTGATGGTGGTTGGCGCATCAAGCCTTTGATCAAAACGATCATGCTTTCTCATGCCTATCAACAGCAATCCAGTCTTTCCAGCACATGGATGGCACCGTCAGATAAAATAAAAGCCAGTCCTGAATCAGTAGATCCGGGAAATGAGTTACTATGGAGACAGCGATTGCGTCGAATTGAGTCAGAAGTGATCCGGGATTGTATGCTTGGGATATCCGGAAGACTGGATCGGACGATGGGGGGGCCTCCGATTCTTTTGAAGGCCCGTCCTGACGGAATGGTCGTTGTGTCTGAAGATCAGCTTGTCCGGCCTCAAGACAAGTATAGACGAAGTGTATATCTACTCACCCGACGTGCATTTCATCTTTCCTTTCTTGCGGTTTTCGATCAACCTTCCGTGGCAACCAATTGTTCCCAAAGAGATGTATCTGCCGTTCCACTGCAATCCCTGACGATGATGAATGACGCGTTTACCACGGATCGAGCCAGAGACCTTTCTGCTCGTGTGCGGCGTGATTCAGCGATTCCGATACCTAATGCGATAGAAAAGATTTTTCGTTTGACCTTGGTGCGCCGACCGACGGATCAAGAAATGAACTGGTGTCAGGAGTTTTTGCAGGAACATCAGAGCGATTTTCAAATGAAAGGGATGGATTCTCATACATCTTCTCAGATGGCTTTTGTCCAGTTGTGTCACACCTTGTTTAACACCAGTGAATTCCTATACGTGGAATAAATTTTATTGAAGAAATTTAGGGATTATCATGTTGCGGATGAATGCGATGGCAGGAACAAGACGACAGTTTTTCCAGCAGAGTTCCCTCGGGCTAGGTTCCATGGTACTTACGCATTTGATGAGCCAGGAAGCTCTGGAGGGAATGGTCACACAAGCATCGCGAGATCAGAAAAGGAAGTTGGACCTGAAATTTCAGTCCAGTCATTTTCGATCGCCGGCTCGCGCAGTAATTCAGTTATTCCAGACAGGTGGGCCGAGTCAGATGGATCTGTTTGATCCGAAATCGGAACTGAAGAGACGTGACGGGAAAAAATACGACACCATTTTTGAGAGTTTTCAGCCGGGGAGCGAAAGCAACCAGTTTCTCGCAAGCCCTTTTCGCTTTCATCGTCATGGTGAAAGTCAGATGGAGTTTTCTGAGCTGCTTCCGCACATGGCATCCGTTGCCGATCACTGGTGTATGGTGCGTTCCATGTATTCAGATAATAATAATCATCCTCAGGCAACCCGTTGTATGAATACGGGTAAGATTTTTCCGGGACGCCCGACATTGGGGGCTTGGGTAGGGTATGCGTTGGGAACAGAAAATCAGAATCTACCTGCTTTCGTGGCATTACGTGACCCGGACGGTTATGCCAATGGCGGAACGACCCTTTGGGATAATGGATGGCTGCCCGCTCTGTACCGAGGTACAGAAATTCAAACGCGGGGAACCCCCGTGCTTAACCTCAATCCAGCTGTTAAAACAAGTTCTGTTACACAGCAGAGAAATCTTGGACTGCTGGAGAAACTGAATCAGGAACGTCGCAGGCAATATCCTTGGAACGACGCCCTGGAAACGCGTATTCGTAATTACGAGCTGGCGGCCAGAATGCAGATGTCGGCGGAAGGCCTGTTAGATCTTTCTTCAGAGACCCATCAGACGCAAGTTCTTTACGGCATGGATAATCCCCGTACAGCGGACTATGCTACCCGTTGTGTGATGGCTCGGCGTCTGGTCGAATCGGGAGTAAGGTTTGTGCAGGTGACACCTCCGATCAAGGATTCCACCATGCCCTGGGATCAACATCGTAATCTGAAATCAGGATTGCAGAACATTACGTCGCGTATCGACCAACCTGTTGCGGCGTTAATTCGCGACCTGCATCAACGCGGTTTGCTGGAAAGTACAATTGTACTATGGTGTGGAGAATTCGGGCGATTACCGATTTCACAATATGCTAACGGCCGAGATCATAATCGTAATGCGTTCACGGTTCTGATTGCCGGTGGTGGGTTTAAGGGTGGACTTGTTTACGGGGCCACGGATGTATTCGGATACAAGGGAGTTCAGGATCGGGTTAGTTGTCCGGATTTACTGGCAACTTTGTTTTATCAGTTGGGACTCAATCATCAGGAAGTGTCTTACGTTCACAATGGCCGTGAAGAAACGTTGACAGATCCTTCGGTGACACAAGCCCATGTCGTGCACCCATTGTGTGGGCGTACCACTCGTCAGGCGTAAATCCTTTTCATCCATGTGTAGAATGACTCTGGAAGTTCCTGGCGGTAAGGCCGATAATGATGATAAGAGGATGGTGTTAAGCCGTAACATCGTTTCTTGTTGTCGGAGATGTGCCGGATAGTTTGAAGGAAGAGGATAGTAGTTACATGGCTTATCGATTTCTTCTTTTCAGTTTGATGTTCCTTGTGGCCTGCTCGGGGGCTGTGTTTTCTGAAGAACCAGAGAACCATGAAATGATCTGGTCATTTCAACCTCTGATCGTGCCGGGGCCGCTTGAAATGCGAAATCAGATCACCGACCCTGTTTCGCTGGATACCTTTGTTTTTTCGGGGTTGGAAGAACTGGGACTAAAACCCGCGAGCGAAGCTGACAGACGAGTTTTAATTCGACGTGCTACTTTTGATCTGATCGGGTTGCCTCCGACGATTGCTGAGGTGGAATCGTTTGTCAATGATCCATCGGAAGATGCTTTTGATCAGGTCATTGAACGGTTGCTGGCATCCCCTCGATATGGTGAACGCTGGGGACGACATTGGCTGGATGTGGTCCGATATGCGGATTCCAACGGTCTGGATGAGAATGTAGCTTTTGGCAACGCCTGGAGATATCGCGACTACGTGGTTGATTCTTTCAATCAGGACAAACCTTATGATCTCTTTGTGAAGGAACAGATTGCGGGCGATCTTCTTCAAAAAACGGGTAATCCAGCACAGCAAAAAATGCGTGTAATTGCGACAGGGTTTCTATCTCTAGGACCTAAAGTTCTGGCAGAAGTCGATGCGAAGAAAATGGAAATGGATATTATTGATGAACAGATCAATACCCTTGGCCAGGCATTTCTCGGGTTAACTTTAGGGTGTGCACGGTGCCATGACCATAAGTTTGATCCTGTGTCGATGGACGATTATTACGGGCTCGTTGGTATATTCCAGAGTACCAGGACGATGGAACATTTCAGCAAGGTGGCCCGATGGTATGAGAATTCGATAGCCAGTGAGTCGCAGAACCAACAGAAGAAAATTCATGATCGACAAGTTGTTGAAATAAAGGAAAGTATAGAGAAAGTCATTGGTGAAGAACGGCTGCGACTGAACCTAAAAACGCAAGCTGAAGACGTGGAAAATCAGGATGCGGAATCCATGTTTTCTGAGATTGCCCGGGAAAAGCTTGCAACGCTAAGAGAACGTTTGAAACAGCAAGAGAGTAATGTGCCGGAACAGCCAATGGCACTGGGTGTAGCGGAGGGAACCATTGTTGATTCGCACATGTACGTGCGTGGGAATCATCTGGATCCGGGGCCGTCCGTGCCTCGTCACCTGCCCGTTAGCCTTTCTTACACAGGAAAGAAAGAATTCAGCTCGACGGACAGTGGAAGAATGCAATTGGCAGAGTGGTTGGTTGACCAGGATCATCCCTTAACCAGCCGCGTGATGGTTAACCGAATATGGCGATGGCATTTCGGACGCGGATTAGTCCGCTCTCCAGACAATTTTGGCAAGCTGGGAGAGAAACCGTTCAATCAGCCACTGCTGGACTGGCTGGCGAAGACATTCATGGATTCGGGATGGTCAATCAAGGCTTTGCATCGAGTAATTATGCTTTCACGGACCTATCGGATGAGCAGTGTGTTTGATTCGCAATCGGCAGAGAAAGATCCACAGAACGAGTATTATTGGCGCATGCCTGTCCGACGTCTCGAGGCAGAACCTATTCGAGACGCGATGTTGGCGGTGAGTGATCTGATGGACTGGAGTATGGGTGGCTCACTTCTGCATGTGGATAATCGTGCGTATCTTTTTGATCACACCTCCAAGGATGATACCCGTTATCGTACTCCGAGAAGATCTATTTACCTTCCGGTTATTCGCAATCACCTTTATGAAGTGTTTCAGCTGTTCGATTTTTCGGATGCAAGTGTTCCGAACGGAGATCGACCTACGACAACCGTTGCACCGCAGGCACTGTTTTTGATCAATAGTGACTTTGTTTTACAGATAGCGGAGAGGCTTGCACAGAAGGTATTGTCGAGATCCGATTGGAACGACTCCGACCGGCTGCGTTGGCTCTATTTGCGTGCGTATAGTCGTCCACCCACGGAACTCGAATCGGAACGAGCCTTGAAATTTTTAAAGCGTTTTTCCCAATCAGATGAACATGGCATGGATCCTGTTTCAGTTCGAGTGCAAAGCTGGCAGGCATACTGCCAGGTGCTACTGTGTTCACATGAGTTTATTTATGTGAAATAACACAATCGAATTATCAGGGTGTAGAGGAGATCAGGAATATTTGGAAAGGAACAAAGTCAGCACGATGGAAGTTATACGGCGGTTAATTTTGTCGTCGATGCCAGGAAAGGAACGGGATGGTAATGTCACAGACCAGTTCGTGCAGGCGTGATTACAGGAACGTTTTTTCCCGTCGCCGTATGTTGCAGACAAGTGCAGTGGGATTTGGGAACCTAGCTCTCGCATCACTGCTGTCTGAAGAATCGCAGGCAGAGTCCGCTTCTACAACTGACCCTCTGGATGTACGAAAACCGCACTTTCGCGCGCGCGCTAAAAAAATCATATTCCTGTTTATGAAGGGCGGCCCCTCCCATCTCGATACGTTTGATCCCAAGCCGAAACTACAGCAAGATGATGGCAAACCGTTGCCCTTTGATAAGCCACGTGTTCAGTTTGCACAGACTGGTAATTTGCTAGGATCTCCCTGGAAGTTCCGTCCCTACGGTAAAAGTGGTATAGAAGTAAGTGAATTATTCCCACATGTAGCACAACACGTAGATGATCTCTGTGTGATTAATTCCGTGCATGGAACGAATGCCGCCCATGGCGGAGCGCTTTTGAAGTTACACACAGGAAGCGACTCGTTTGTTCGTCCCAGTATGGGATCCTGGATTAGCTATGGACTGGGTACAGAAAATCAGAACCTTCCCGGATTTCTCACGATATGTCCAACGCTGGCTCATGGCGGGGTTAAAAACTGGGCATCGGCTTTTCTTCCAGCTGCCTTTCAAGGAACCCCGCTAGGTAACGCGAGTCTTCCATCGAGTGAAGCTCGAGTGGGTTACATCGGCAACACACGGTTTTCCCGACGGTCACAGCGTTTACAGCTTGATGTATTGAAGGCAATCAATCAGGAATACGTTACTTCCACCGGTTCGAGTTCGGCCTTGGAAGCCCGTCTTAATGCTTTTGAACTGGCGTTTCGAATGCAGACAGAGATGCCGGTTGTTCAGGATGTTTCTGGTGAGACGAAATCGACCTTCGAAATGTATGGAATGGATGATCCGATGACCGAAGACTTTGGTCGGCAATGTCTTATGGCACGTCGATTTTCTGAGCGCGGTGTGCGTTTTGTCCAGGTTACCCACAGTGATACCAATGTGCAGTGGGACCAGCACAGTAATCTTAAAAAGGGACATACTAAAAATGCCCGGGAAGTGGACAAACCGATAGCGGGTTTGCTGTCGGATCTCAAAGCACGTGGATTACTGGAGGATACCTTGGTGTGGTGGGGTGGTGAATTTGGTAGGACCCCAGTCATGCAGGGAACGGATGGCAGGGATCACAATCCCGAAGGGTTTACCATGTGGCTGGCTGGAGGTGGAGTCAAGGGAGGAGTAAAATACGGTGCAACGGATGAATATGGATATTATGCAGTAGAAAACAAGGTTCATATTCACGATCTTCATGCGACCTTATTACACCTACTTGGCTTGAATCATAAACAATTGACCTATCGTTATGCGGGGCGAGATTTTCGTCTGACAGACGTGTATGGTGATGTGGTGCATTCAATCATTGCCTGAAGAATGAATTGGTAACAGAAGTATGCCGAAGAATAGAGGCTGATAGTGTGCGCGGATTCCAACGGTGATGCGGATAGGTATTCACAGTTCATCCTCTCTTTTAGATAGATGGAAAAAGAGAGGCTCCAGGTAGTGCTTCTGATAAGGAGTAGCGATGGAGCAGGATCTGTCTGGTAATGTCTTCCAGGTTGAGGTGCCGATTGCGTCTGATCAGAGGGTGCGTTTCACGGAGTTGTGGGAACGGTTGTTTGAGGTTTCCTATGAAGCGTTGTATCCCGTTTTATCGGGCTCAGAAGGCGCTGTTAATCGAAACGTTATCTACTATTGTGAAGATAACCGTTCTCTGATGGGGACTTGTCAGCTGACGGTACGCCAGACAAATCCTTTTCTAGGGGGTTTGGGCGAAGTAGCCGTTGCGGAGCCGTTTCGAGAGCAGGGAATTGCGACCCTTTTGTGCCGCAAGGCGCGCGATGATTTTTTTTCCGTTGGAGGGGAAGTCCTTTTTCTCGGGACTGTGAATCCGGCTGCTGAACGTATTTATAAGCGTTTAGGTTGGCAGCCGATTCCTGGTACATCCGTGATGGTCGCGATGCGGAATGACGAAACTCCCGAGGCTTTTTTTGCTCGATATTTTGATCACGACAGACAGCCTGTGAGTTGTCGGGTAGCGCGGGCCAATGTGCGTATTCCATTGATTCCACTGGCTCTTTATCCTCATAAGTGGAAACTGCTTGATGCGAATGCAGGACTGATGTCTAGCCGTTACGTGGTTCAACATTCCTGTATGGGATTGTATCCAAAGTACGGTTTCGGGATTGGAAAGCCACGTGCTGCAGCCTATGCATGCTGGACTTCAGATGACCGTTTGGTAGGAATGGTTACCGCACGAATGGAGAACAGTGAAGTGGCTTCTGTTGACGGATTTGTGCATCCTGAGTGGTGCGATCAATATGAAAATTTGATGGGTTATGCTATTCGTTGGGCGCGTAGATATGGGTTACGGGAGGCATTGGTGAAAGTTCTGATTGAGGACGATGAAAAATACAATCTTCTTGTTTCGACCGGATTTCTTGATCTGGGAAAAAGAACCAAAATTGCCGTTGCGGATCAGCAACTTGAGGCGGCGTGGTTGAGCTGCAATATTCTGTGAATCCTCCTGTGCTGTAATGTTACCCAAACCATGACGCAACGGGATCAGCCCCGGTACCTTTCATCGTCACTGGAGTCATCTCAGTCACCATAAGACAGCGGCGCTGTCCAGTGTCATCTGATGAATGGTTCTGGTATCAGGAAAACCTGACTTGCGGAACTATAAAATCATTGCTAGATCTGCGGTTTTTGGTTGTGTGGAGGTTCCGTACTCGTAACCATGAGTTCTTTTCGATGGCAGCAAGTTGTAAATCGGACTTGGGACCGAAAGTGGAGCAACACGTAATGCTTGTATCACAATCGATCAACTGGATAGCCGTGCTCGGTAGTTTGTTTTGTATGTTCAACGGATCAGCGGTTCTGGCAAACGGGTCCCGTAGTCAGGTGGTCCTAGATGGTTCCTGGCAGTTTGTCATGGATCCGGAAGATCAAGGTCTTGAAGCACAGTGGTTTCGAAAACCCGATCGGTATAAAGAGTCCATACAGGTTCCAGGAATCTGGCAGACACAAGGGTTTGGGCAGCCTCGAGGACAGATTCGCAATGATTACCAGGGCGCTGTCTGGTATGGCCGTTGGATAGATATTCCAGTCGATTGGTCAGGGAAAAAAATAAAAATCATCTTTGGTGGTGTGTTGCGAACAGCAAAGGTTTTTTTGGGTGGAAATCCTGTAGGAAATCATGATGGGATGTTAACTCCTTTCGAGTTTGAAATCGGTGATGTTGTGCAGTCTGGGCAGAAGTATTGGTTGGCCGTACGTGTTGACAATCGCTTGCGTTCCGGCAGGAAAAGTCCATTTAAAAAAAGTCTCAGCGATCGGGATTTCCAGTGGGACTATTCTTCTCCCTTGGGGGTGTTTAATCAACTCGGCAACTGGGGAGGACTTTACCGGGGGGTAACTTTGGAAGCTCGTGAATCCATTTGGATTGATGAAGTGCGAGTTACCAGTGATCTAAAAACGAGCAAGGTTCACTTTGAGCTTAATGTAAAGTCAGAACGTGAACCTGTGAGATCAGATGTGGTGCTTAAAATTAACCTGATAGACGCAGAGGGCAGTCGTGTCAATCAAGTCGTTCAGAGAATACGTTTCGACGAAGGACAGGTACAGCAGACTATCCGGTGCCCTATAACGGTTCCGGATTTACAGGTATGGTCTCCCGAAAGGCCATATCTGTATTCTGGGCAGGTGGTACTTAACACACGAAAAGGAACACTTGACCAGCAGATTGTTTCACTGGGATGTCGTGCTTTCACCACTGTGGGAAATCAGCTTCAGCTCAATCATGAACCGTATTATTTGCGTGGTTATTCTATCGGCCGTGGTGATCCAATAGTTGGAATGTTTCCTGTTAATAAAGAGTACTATCTTCAACAATTTCAACTTGCAAAGCGCTTTGGGTTTAATCTGGTTCGCTATCATTCGTCGACGCCACCGATGGAGGCGTTTGAAGCTGCTGACGAAATCGGGATGTTGCTGCATGTTGAATTACCCGTCATGTTCAGTGGATGGTTGTTGCCCAATCGTCACTGGTTAAACGAAGAAATTAAACGCATCGCTGTCAACTACAGGAATCATGCGTCCTTTTTCATTTTTGCTTTCGGAAATGAATTTAATATCGACCGTGATTTTAGATCGTTGGATCAAAGGGCACAGTTTCTCGATACCATGGATGTGTTTTATCATCTCGCCAAATCCTTTCTCCCGGATGTGTTTGTTATGTCCAACGCTGGATATCCGGTGTTTCCATCTGATTTGGTTGCCAGTTATAAAGGGATCAGTTCTGCAGATGTACCAACGCTGAAACACGAATCAGGAGGATATCGTGACTCTCTGCCAAATATTGATTTGGTAGAGCGATTCAGCGGTGTGTTAAAAGCGGATCGTCTGGCTTACCGTAGAGCATGGATTGAACAACAGGGACTGCAGAGCATTTATCCGATGTTGCGGCGTCATTCAGAACGTCTCCAGCAATCCGTGCGTAAGTGGCATTTCGAAAAAATCCGTAGCATGACCGGGTTGTCCGGATACGAGTACTGGCTCTTGATCGATTCTCCTGCGGATCACTATGCTGACTCCTGGGAAGATGGGCTGCTTGATTATTTTGGGACACAAAAAGATTTCTCAATCGAAGAAATGAGAGAGATCAACGGGCCAAGTGTATTGCTTATATCCCGCACTGTTGATGATCGAAGCTTCTGGGCCGACACGGGCATCACAATGGATCTTCGACTTTCGCATTTTGATTCACAACCGATTCATGGTGGTTGTTTGAAATGGCAATTATCCGCAGGAGATGAAGTTCTGTTTCAACAACAGAAAGAGGGTTTGAGTGTTGACCCTGGAAAACTGCAGACTCTCGGTCAGATAAGGATTCCTCCGTTGTCCGTTTCCCGGCCGTCGATGGTTACACTGGAGGCGGTGCTAAGTAATGGGAACAAGAGGATAAAAAACAAGTGGGCATTCTGGATGTTCCCAAGAGATTTGCTTAGTGAAGAATCCCTTCAAGTGGTGTCTCGTGGAATCCGGTCTCAGTTTCTTCAGGATGCGTTTTCGTTTATCGATCCGGTTACGAAAATTCCACCGGCAACGAAATTGGTTGTGGCGTCTCAATTGGATTGGTCGGTTTTTGATTTTCTGAGGAAAGGTGGGCGTGTTCTACTTCTGGCAGGTGAAAATCAGTTTGATGAAGAAGTGTCTGTTTCCTATTTTCCGAGATCTGGAGAATCGTTTGGAACTTATATTGCTCCTGATCATCCGGCTATGACACGATATCCTCACCAGTCTTATTGTGATCTCCATTTCTTCAGTATGATAGAGGGAGGGGCGGCACTTGATCTTTCGGACAACACCGCTCTATGGAGAGTGAGCGTTGGTCCTGGTTTCAAGGAATCTACGGTACCGTTCTCTAAAAGAATTACTCCCATTGTATGGGCGCTTCGCAATAGTGGCGGTGGTTCGGCGGGGGGGTACTCCAAGCATGTATGGTTGTTTGAAACCCGGGTCGGAAAAGGTCGGTTGATTTTCTCCATGCTGCGTCTGGCTGACCAGCTCGATGAGGCCAGACCGGAGATTGTTTTTATGTTTGACACGCTGTTGCGATATGGATTGTCTGAACAGTTTGTTCCTAAAGGGACGGTCAGTGAAGAAGAGATTTCTGGTTTGTTGACGCCGTATTTACGATAATTGTCCAGACTTGTTTCATTAAGAAACAAGGGATCAACAGGTATCGGTTTACAGATGGATGGAAGGAGTCACTTAGTCTTATGACGGATCCGACTGCTGACACGGAAAAAACAGTTGCAAACAATCAGCCAACCGCAGTTTCAACTACAGGGCAGTATGCGATTCTTTTATGCGCATTTCTCGGCTGGGGGTTTGCCGGTGTCCACATGTCAATTAATTCAATTGTCATGCGTGTCGCGACAGCGGATATGCTTTCAGAGGACTTTCGTTCTCAGGGCATTGGAACGGCACTCGAGAATGAAAAAGAAGTCGATAACACACTCATAAGCGGATTTGATCTGGATAACAATGGAAAATTAGATGAATCAGAACGGTCCAAAGCGCGTGAAGCTGTGTTGGGAGGCTGGTTTGGGTGGCTCATTTGCGCATTCCTGTTTGGTGCCGCTGCGGGAGGTTTTCTTTTTGGTTATGTCGGCGATCGTTACGGACGCGCCAAAGCGATGGCAGGTAGCATTCTCTGCTATTCAGTTTTTTCAGGGATGTCGTATTTTGTTGAGAGCCCTTTTCAGTTGCTAGTGTTACGTTTTTTGACTTGCCTTGGAATAGGTGGGATGTGGCCCAATGGGATTGCGCTTTTAGGTGAAGCCTGGCCTAATGTTTCACGCCCGTTGCTTTCAGGTATTATGGGGACGGCAGCGAACGTTGGAATTCTCTTGTTTGCTTTACTGACGATCAATGTACGTGTGGTGACTGGTGAAGACTGGAGATGGACCTTTGTTCTGGGAAGTTCGCCCATTATTCTGGGACTTCTGTCACTTTTCACGGTTCCGGAGTCCCCTCGCTGGTTGTTGCTTAATCGAGGAAAGGATACCACTGATCAGGGACCACCACCGACTGGTATTGGCGAGATTTTCAAGCCACCTGTACTGCATTTGACAGTAATCGGTATTTTGCTGGGCGCAATCCCTCTGTTTGGTGGTTGGGGAGTCAGTAACTGGGCAACTGCCTGGGCAAGCGAGTTCGGTGACAGACAGCAACAGATTTCAGATAGCACGAAAAATGACGATCAGCAAACCGCTGACAAACCTAAACCAAGTGGCCCGGATCCGGTACTCAAATCGATGACAGTTGTTGCCCGTTCCTTGCCTGGTTCAATAAGCAGTCTGCTTGGTGCTGCCTTGGCGGTCTGGCTAGGAAGGAAGTTAACCTACGGTTTGTTGTGTGTTGGGGCGCTGGCATGCACACAGGGTCTGTTTCGTGTTGAGAACCCCATTGAAAGCGATGTTCTTTTCACGATTTCGATGTTTGGGAGTAGTCTGGAAATAACCCAGTTCCTGGGGTGGACTTTCGGCCTCGGGTTTTTCAGCGGATTCTTTTTTGGCTGGCTTCCACTGTGTCTTCCGGAAATGTTTCCAACCCGTGTCCGATCAACGGGAGCGGGTGTTAGCTTTAACTGGGGGCGAATTCTTACAGCGTTCGGTGTATTGGCATCGGGAATC
>CAXEIY010000044.1:0-2830 GCA_963996245.1 uncultured Planctomycetia bacterium
GCACAGGACACCATTCGGATTAGTACCCCGATGGTCCCGCCCGAATGGGCGTTACTGGAGCGGGAGCTTTTGGATGCTACCAGTTCTGCCGTAAGTGAATTTTACGAACATTTCTTCGATGAACGTGGATACTTACTTCATGTCGCCAGATGGGGCGCCTTGGATGGCACCGATGACGCCATCGAAAACTTCAAGAACTGGACCATCCTTTACGCCTTGGGAGCATCCGATCAAGTACTGGCTTACTATAAACACGGACTGGAAGGAACTTACCGACAGTATTCAGAAGTGACAACCCGCTCTACCGATGTGGCAGCCCAGGGGGCTTACTACAAGGAATTCATGCCACAATCCGACTTCATGCATCAGGCAGAGGGATTCCAGGGACTAATTCACCAGGGACTTTGTGAACCAGATAACCAACGGATGCAAAGCCGGTTTCGTCGCTTTGCCGGATTTTATCTGAACGAAGATCCGGATGCGATCAACTACGATCCTAAAAACAAGATCATTCGAAGTTTTTGGACCGGTAGTAAAGGTCCCATGCTCAGGGAGGGGACGGCCTATGACTGGGGGGGTGATGTTACACAGGGCAAATTCCATTTGCTGCACCATAAGGATGGTGCGACCACGATGATGGATTATGCAGAAGCATATCCAGGGATTATCCATCACTTCTATTATTTCCCTCAGAGCACGTCCGGCGATCACCCTTTAAATCTCTGTGCCACTCAGCTGGCTCTGAATGCTTATATGCTGCAACATGAAAACAAGTATCGGACCTGGCTACTGGAATATGCCACTGCGTGGCGAGACAGGGCCAAGGCAACTGGGGGAAATTTTCCTTCCAATATAGGGTCCGATGGAAAAATCGGTACGGGTGTATCCGATAAATGGTATCTGGACAAAAAAGCGAAAACTGGAAAATGGTACATGGGTACCTACGGTTGGAATTTTTCATTTTACCATTGGACCAAGAAGCCGGATCATGAAAATCATGTCTTTTGGGGGGCATGGCCGGGAATGGGCAATGCCTATCTGCTGACCGGAGATCCGAGCTATATTGCTGCTCTGCGCACTCAGGTAGACAACCTGTATGAGAACAAACGAACTATCGATGGCAGGGAGATGATTCCTTCAAGTTATGGCATTCACATCGATAGGGATGAACCAAGGAAATATCATGTATTCGATATTGTAGATGAAAAACTTAATGTGCCGGACGGAGAGGGTGTGGAAGGCTGGTACAACTGGACCCCCAATCTACTCATTTCGGAACTTATCGATATCTATTTATGGTCCATGGACCGTAGAGACCTGAGACGCCTGCACGGAAACAGTTGGATTAATTTTCTGGAAGGCACTAATCCTGACTATCCCGTCGAATCACTCCGACGTGAACTGGGAACTATCAGAAGTAAAATAGAAAACCTTCGTAAAGATCCCACAACACCGGATACCCGTCTGGCTGACTGGTCTTTGAAGTATAATCCAGCCAATGTTTCGGAGCTGCTTCGTTTGATGCTCGGTGGTAACCTGACGGGAAGAATATGGACCTTGCATACCCGTGTGCGATATTTTGACCCAGAAAAACGCCGCGCCGGTTTACCATCTGATGTGGCTTCCCTGGTAACAAAAATGACCGAAGGAACCACCCATGTTTCCCTGGTGAACATTAACCAGATCGAGCCGAGAAAGGTGGTCGTCCAAACCGGTGCATACGGAGAACACGAGTGTCTCTGGGTCAAGGTTGGAGATAAGAAATACCCGGTCAATCGTCGCCATTTTACCGTTCACTTGGAGCCCGGTTCCGGTGCAGAGTTGGTCATTTCGGTTGACCGCTACAGTAACCAGCCAAGCTTATCCTTTCCGTGGTAGCGCAACGGGTGTGACATGAAGGTAGTAACCTTCATGGGACCAACGACCATGGATTCTTAGGAATGCAGCGGAAAACCGTGTCAGGATTCTCTAAGCCTCGAGCAATTCACTCACCTGAGTGCGAGAGGCAACCGTTAGTGGAAAACGGTTACCGAGAATATCCCGGTGAGTAGCCAGAGCACGTTCTGGTGAATTGTTAATGGCAGAGAGGTGAGCCAGACAGGCCCAACGGAGCTTTCCATGTGACGTCTGCTGAAGAAGTTCAGCAGATTCCACATTAGATATGTGCCCGTGTGGCCCCCGTATCCGTTGTTTGAGAAACAACGGATACGGCCCCTGTTCAAGCAAATCAGGGTCATAATTGCTTTCTATCAGAACCGCGTCCAACGTATCTATTGTGGATACCAGTTGATCAAACACATGACCAAGATCGGTGAATATTCCAAACCTTGACTTACCATCATCGATGACAAAGGCGACTCCATCGGCGCTGTCATGCGGGGTAGGAATAGTTTCAACAACTACCTCTCCAAATTGAAGACAAGTCCCGGATTGGAAGTGTCGGACATCCGTTATGTTCCCCAGTGAGCCTCGTGACTGTGTGGCCTGCAATGTTTTCTGAGTAATGTAAACGGGTAAGCCGAATTTCCGGTGAAAGATACCCATGCTGCGCACATGGTCTCTGTGGTCATGAGAAATAATCAGTGCATTCACTTCGTTCACGCTGCAGGCACAGCTGTCAAGCCGCAATCTTGCCTGTCGGCCACTGATACCCGCATCAAACAACAGCCGTACCGGTCCCGATTCCACATAGGTGCAATTGCCGGAACTACCCGATTGCAGTACAACGATTTTCATATCATCCCAGTTTAGTTCTGTCAGAAACAGGACTCTAAAAAATGATTCATGTAAAAGGACTACATCTCAGGTCGCGTTCTTGAGCAATCAACTA
>CAXEIY010000045.1:0-8855 GCA_963996245.1 uncultured Planctomycetia bacterium
ACAAGCCCTGGCACATATTCGTCGACAAACAAGTATTCCGATAGCATCTGGAGAGTGCCTGTTCGGGCGGCGTGACTATCTACCATTTTTCGAATCACAAGCCATGGATGTCGCTATTATTGATACTCCATGGAATGGCGTTTCCGAATCATTGAAAATTGCATCGATGGCAGACATTTTTGAGATTAACGTAGCCCCGCACAATTTTTACGGCGATTTAGCTACCATGATGAATGCCCATTTCAGTGCAGTAGTTCCCAACTTTCAGATAATGGAAATCGATGTGGATACGGTGCCCTGGCATGGTGATCTTGTCACCGTGCAACCTCATATCGAAAAGGGTTGTCTGAAGTTACCGACCGGTCCTGGATGGGGAACAGAAGTCAATGAAGAAGCGGTTATGGCGCATCCTGTTAAAACAACGAACGATTCCTGAACCCGAGACAATTACATTTCGTAGACGGTTCAAGTGTGATTCTAATCACCAGGTATACATTCCGATGACCCTGCATCTGCCAGTCTCACATCCATGATCGCATGACTCGAAAGAATGGGAAACGACTACAATCGAATTTCGCTTTTGGAATCAAAAACAGCGACTTCACTGGGGCATACGCGTAATGCGTTTCCTGCTGATACCCCTTCACAAGTGGTTATCCTCAAGGTTACTGATTTGGAACCGTCACAGGTTGTGCCATATACGAGACACGCTCCGGCATAACGTTCGACCCAGTTAACCTGGATGGATATTCCCGGTCCTCTTGAGCCATCAAGCACGCGTGTCTGTTCAGGGCGAAATCCGACAAGAACAGGATCACCGATTTTATATCTTTTGGTGTCGTTTTCGATTTGAATCCAGTCTTCACCTTGAAATGAAACGCTCTTACCGTCATGTCGGATATTACCTGTCATGAAATTCATTCCCGGTACACCCAAAAAACTTCCGACAAATTTAGATAGAGGTTTTTCGTAAAGCTGCTGTGGACTGCCTAGTTGAATCAGTTTTCCTTCATGGAGAATCATCATTCGATCAGCAAGAGCCATGGCCTCGTCCTGGTCATGTGTCACATATACGGTCGTGATTCCGAGTTGTTTCTGTCGAGTCTTTATTTCCATTCTCAATTTCGCACGCAGATTCGCGTCCAGACTGTTAAGCGGTTCATCAAAAAGAAACACGGTCGGTCGGCGTACCAACGCTCGCGCAATCGCAACACGTTGCTGTTGTCCACCACTGAGTTGATAGCAACGACGATCAAGGTACGAATCGATCTCCATGAGCCGAAATATTTCTTTAAGACGGTTGTCTGTTTCACGGAAAGAGACTCCACGCATTTTCAATCCAAACGCGATGTTGTCATACACGGACAGGTGAGGATAGAGCGCATGATCCTGAAAAACCATCGCTACGTCACGGTCTTTCGGTCCAAGACTATCGACGGATTGGTTGTCAAATAACACGCGGCCAAGGGATGCTTGTTCCAGCCCCGCAAGAATTCTCAAAAAGGTGGTTTTGCCGCAACCAGAAGGTCCTACAACAACCAGAAATTCTCCAGGTTCAATCACCAGGGAAATATCACGTAGCGCATTCAACACGCCAAAGGACTTGTGGAGACCATCAATCGCAATCTGTACCATCACCGCCCCTCAACACCACTCCGATCGGTTTTTACAGCCTTCTAGGCTAGAACCTCACGGACCACTTTTACATCAAAAGTCGAGGTAAGTTTTTCATGTAATCCATTGCGATTATAAAACAGTTCTTCGTGATGAAGTCCAAGAAGGTGAAGCATGGTCGCATGCCAATCACCAACGCTGACACGATTTTCAGTCGCGGCATAGCCAATGTCATCCGTCGCACCATAAACCGTACCGCCTTTAATGCCTCCTCCGGCCATCCATAGACTGAATCCTCGTGGACCGTGATCTCTACCGGCGTTACTGAGATTCTGATTCATAGCAATTTGAGAAATGGGCAGTCTTCCGAATTCTCCTCCCCAGACGACGAGGGTATCGTCGAGTAGACCGCGTTGTTTCAGATCTTTCACCAGCGCAACAACCGGGCGGTCCGTACGTTGACAGGCCTTTGTCAATCCGGATTGTAATTGATTGTGATTGTCCCAGATCTGTCCATTGATAAATAACTGAACAAATCGGACTCCCCTTTCTACTAACCGTCGTGCCAGAAGACATCTTCTTGCATAACTGTTTGTCGGTTCTTTCCCCACGCCGTACATGTCCAGTGTTTTCTGTGTTTCCTGTGTCAGGTCCAGCGCATCACTTGCCGCTAGCTGCATACGTGCAGCCAGTTCGTAACTTGAAATACGTGCATCCAGTTGTAACTGCCCTGGTCTCTTGCTTTTGTGGATCCGATCCAGTTTGCCTAGTAAGTCGCGTTTGATGGCAGTAACATTTTCTACGATTTCACGGTCGGGACGAAGATTTAATACCGGAGATCCCTCGGCACGAAAACGGGTTCCCTGATAGACAGGCGGCAAGTATCCTGATTGCCAGCATTGAACTCCATTTACCGGTAACCCCAGCGGATCATCCATTACAACATAGGCGGGAAGACTCTGGTTTTCCGTTCCCAGGCCATACGACACCCACGATCCAATTGTAGGTAAACCCGGAAGTAAACGGCCCGAATGAATCTTATAGAGAGCAGGCTCGTGATTGGGATGTGAGTTATACATGGATCGTATCACCGCGATGTCATCCACGATTTCTTGCATATGTGGAATGGCGTTGGAAAGCCACATTCCAGATTCACCATATTGATTGAACTGGAATGGACTACCTAGTAATCCCCCTGCCTGTTGAGGGGATGATACATCAGCGGCAATCTCAGAGAAAAAGGGCTTTCCATGATTCTTCTGCAGGTAAGGTTTCGGATCAAATAAGTCGACCTGACTGGGACCGCCGTTCATGAAAAGCTGAATCACAGCTTTCGCGCGAGGTTGGAAATGGGGCAACTGTGGTGTCAAATCATAAACACGGCGAGCGTCCGTATAGTCCACTTCGTCAGCGCCCATCACACCAGTCCCGGAGAACAGATCTCGGCTGAACAGATATGCTAGCGCCGCACCGTGCACACCATCGGCAGCACGTCTGAAAAATCCTCGACGACTGATCGTATTCATAGGGCGTTTCTCTCCACTTGTGACCGATATCCGGATTGTCTTGATTTGAAAAAGGAGATATTGTCGTCCAGATTTCCTATCTCATATTACTAAAGGGATGGCAAACTGTAAGTTCTGCTTTCATCAGTCAACATATATAAATGCTGCTGAGTTGAGAATCGTATGACAGTACTCGGTTAGTGCACGGTTCAGAATGAGTTCTCTCTGTTTTTCAGTCCCGAGGTCTGTCAGTTCTTGTGTCAGTACCTCGGCAAGCGTTCCGAGGGCAGCAATTCCCAGACTCTGTTCTTCCGCACTTGGAGGCCGATTGAAGGCAAGCATGTAGATGTGATCCACCTGATCCGTAAGTGACTCTGTAACTTCGCCCTCAATCCGATTTGCAAATGCATGTGACAGTTCGTACATCATTTTGTTGTTCCACAGGTACAACGCTTGAGAGACCACGGTTGATTCGGCACGCTCGATGCAATTGGGGTTCATCTGTGGTAAATCAAAAGCTTCCAGGATAGTCGGGATCTCTTTACGCCGCTGCTTAACATAGATACTGCGACGCCAGCCTTTCTCGCCGACAAGGGAAGTCACCAGCCCTTTCTTGCTCGTCTCTACCGGATCTCCGGGACCAAACGGAGTCTCGTCTAATCTGCCCGATACATAGAGCAGAGAGTCACGTACTTCTTCCGCATCCATCCTTCTGAGTGACATGTGTGACCACCACTGGTTTTCCGGATCTCGCTGGTCATGTTCAGCGGTCACTCGAGATTGCTGTCGGTAGGTTCGTGAGTTCATCAACAGGCGATGCATTTGTTTCATGCTCCAGCCATTATTGATAAATTCACCCGCAAGCCAGTCCAGAAGCTCTGGATGGGATGGATAGGTTCCTGTTTTTCCGAAATTATCCAGTGTTGCTACCAAGCCTTTCCCAAAGTGATGATGCCAGATTCTGTTGATCATCACCCGGCTGGTAAGTGGGTGCTCTGGCTGGATAAGCCATCGGGCGAGCGCCAAACGTCTTCCGGTCTTTTGTGCGCCAGGCCAGGGCTGATCAGGGACGAAAGGAGATGCCCCATCAGTCAGCACAGATGGCACACCTGGGCCAACCAGACGTCCAGGATTCAGGTAGTCGCCACGTCGGTAGATATAGGTGGGGGACGGAGTCCCTCGATCCCACAACGCGCGAATTTTGGGTTCTGGAAGCTTTCTTGACTCCAGTTGCTTGACACGGGCATCCAAATCGGCTGCTAGCTGTTTAAATGCCTCATCTCGATTTTTCACATCTTCCAGCTTAAATATCAGTTGCGCCTGGAATTTGTCGGCGAGATACTGCTGAATTTCCGTACGTTTTTCTGGTTCCGTGTCAAAGGTAGTACGTAAATCATCTCGAAGAGGTTCCGGTAACATGGAAAGCGTTTCTTCGAAATATTTTTTAGCCAATAGTCGGTAATCGTTTTCCAAATCCGCTTTTATGGCAGTTACTTTTGTATCGATTTCCAGTTGATGTTTTTCCCATTGTTTACGTTCCTCTGTCGTAACGTAGGGGAGTACCCTGCCCATCGAAGTGACTTTTGTCTGTCCTGCTACGTAAGCAGGTTTTAACCAATCATGCTCATCAAACGCACCCTTGAAAATATCTGTCAGACGATAATAATCCCGTTGAGGAATCGGATCGTACTTGTGAGTGTGGCAGCGCGCACATTTGAGTGTTAACCCGAGTACGCTTGCACCAAAAACATCCATTTGGTCTGAAATCACCTCGATGCGCTCTTCGACAAAGTTAACCACATCGGAACCTGTTCCATCGGGTGCCATCCTTAAAAATCCAGTGGCCACAAGATTGTCGTAGAGTTCCTGGGTGATTTCAGGGGCATTTTCATAATCAGCCAGTTCGTCACCGGCAATTTGTTCCAGGAGGAAACGAGCGTATGATTTGTCGCTGTTAAAAGCACGAATCACATAATCCCGATAACGGTACGCGTAAGGACGTACAGGATCTGCACTGCGTTTTCCTTCTGAATCGGCATATCCCACTAGATCCAGCCAGTAACGTCCCCAGCGTTCGCCATATCGACGGGATTCTAGCAGACGTTCAATCATTCGTTCATAGGGTTTCTCGCCTGTGTCTTTCAGAAACTCTTCGATCTCCTTCACACTGGGTGGCATTCCGGTTAAATCGAAGGTAGCCCGTCTCAGCAAGGTAATACGATCTGCTTCGGGAGAAAAAGAGAGCCCCTTTTCATGAAGTTTACGAAAAACAAATGCGTCGACCGGATTGTTCCCTTCCACGCCTGACGGCATTACAGGTACCTCAACCGGTTTCAATGACTGAAAAGACCAAAAATTCCGATCCTGACCTGCTACAAGCGGGTCAGGATCGGTACCCGCAATATCGGCTTTCAGTTCGATTTCAGGAGCCGAAAGATTGATCCAGTCAGCTAGTTTTTTTGTTTCACGTGGCGTTATCGGTTTCACACTGAAATCCACTAACAGTTTGTTCGGGGGCATTTCTCCGGAATGTATTTTTTGAATTACCAGACTGGCTTCTGCGTCACCCAATACTATAGCGGGCCCCGAATTTCCCCCCTTCAACATGGATGCCCGACTACTCAGGTCTAGCTCTCCCTGCTGTAGCCTCTTTCCGTGACAAACCGTACAGCGAAGACGCATAATGGGCAAAATATCGTGCTGACTCAACAGACTCTCACTTCTGAGAGAATCGGCAGCGCCCGGTACGAATCCATTCTTGAGAAGTTCTTTTTTTGCCTGTGTCAGAACCCACTGATAAATCTGTTCTCTTTCTTTCTCCGTGACCGGCAACTTTTTATCCTGTGGCATGCGTCCATCGGCCAATACCTGTAACAAAGTGCTCTTTTCGGGATCACCTGGAATCAGAATGGAGCCGTTTTCACCACCACGATTCAAGGACTCCAATGAACTGAGGTCCAGTCCGCCCTTGGAGGTCTCTTGGTTGTGGCAACGGATACATTTCACCTGAAGTACTGGTGCTACCGCATCTTTAAACAACGGGCCCTGGGCACGTGGTGATGACTCTTTTTCAGCCAGCTCGCCTGCAAATAAATGAGGCAAAAGAACCATGGAGTAGAAAGCTGCTGCGGCTATTCTGAAACAGACGTTGACGAGTGGATTATTCACGGATGGCACTCAGTTCTGTTGGGTCTGACAAATACCGATTTTCATGACTACATGGCGATTGGAAACCGTAGTGTAAATCATGTTCCATAAACACGTTAGCTGCAACCCTTTTGAGCGGTTTTATCTGGATTGCGGGATAAATCAGTACCGCAAAAATAAAACAATTCAGGGACATTAAAAAAACGAATATGCCGTAGCATGGTCCGCAATAAGAGCGTTTGTATACTGACTTGTCGTCGTCGAAAATCAAGCATCTATTCACGTGGCCCTGAGAGCGACGACGCGCCAAGTTCTGACAGCAATAACTGCGTCCGGAACAGTTCTTCTCCCTGTGCGTTCATACAACGCATCAGAAGACTCTCTTTCCCTTCCTTTAAGGTGTCCGCTGTGAGCACCATAAAGGTTTCCTGCTGACCCACATCATGTAGTAGATAAGGACTTGCCACATCAGCCGTTTCGATAACGGTATTGGCTAGCGGAGATGAAATAAATTCTGTCAAATCATAACCGACCGTATTTTTTGTGGGGTATCTTAATACTCGAGAGCGGTGAATGTCACCCCCCATTAAAACAACTCCAGAAATACGTTGTTCCCCGAAAAATGAAAACAGTGCATCGCGTTCATAAGAGTACGTTTCCCAATGGTCTTTTTTGCCAGGTCGAACCGCACCATTCCAGATCATGCCACTGGCTAGTATCTTAAAAGGAGCTTGAGACGCCATCAGGCCCTCTTTGAGCCAGTCCCATTGGACATGTCCAAGTAAAGTGGGTCTGCCTGAATCTACGGGAGAAGGTTCGGTCCCGGCAAACCATCTAGTATCGATCAGAAACACTTCAATCGGTCCTCGACGAAAGCTGGTAAAGATGCCTTGGTTCTTTGATCCATAGCTGGGATTCGCGTGATAAGCGATGAAAGACTCTCGTGCGGATTCTTTACCAACCAGGTTTCCGGTCGTATCGTTTGCACCGAAGTCATGATCATCCCATGTTGCATAGAAGGGAATGGTGCGAAACAAAGCTTGAAGTCCCTTTAATCGGTAGAAATCCTGATATCGCTGGCGTTGAACCAGGAGATCTGTGGAATCAATATAAGGGGTGTCACCAAGAAGTACCATGAGTGATGGACGTTGTAAGCCAATCTGTTTCCATACTTTTTGGGAAGAAAACCTGAGGTCATTGGAACAGGAGCCAAATGCAACCGTGAGAGTATCTCGAAGTAATCGTGATTTAGCTGTTCGAAACGCTCCTTCGCCCTCCATCTCTTCAGTCTGATTGTCCAGTTTAATTTGATAATCGTAATGGGTGTCTGATTGCAGTCCTTGGATCGTCCAGGTCAGGCATCCGTCATTCTCTTGACCGCTCGTTTGTTCAACTATACGTGTGAAAGAACCCTCTTTCGATGAAACGATAAGTCGATAGCATCCGGAACGGTCTACTCTCGCCCAAATTCGTGCAGACATCTCATCAACATGCCCAACAAAAGGTCCGTGGGTGATGCGACTCTTGGGGCGATTGTGAACTGTATTCTGAGTATCGACAACGGTCATAGGCTCTAGTAATGTTCCCTGTATCAAAGAGGGAGAGATCAAGGAATATGAACGACCTTTGGGGGTACAAGGTGGTTCGACAGAAACCGGTTCACCAACCGTGTCTGTATCCCGCCGTGATTCGGCAGTAACTACGTTGGATGGCAAACCTGAATCACTCAACGGAGATTCCATCATGCTCGGTAAAACGCCAACAGGTGGTATGATTAAGAGCGTTTTCTCTGGACCGTTCTTGACGCATTGAGGTTTTGCCCCGTTCTTTTTAATCTGACTGATTAACGGAACACTCAAAGGCATCCCGACTACCATATTTCCATCCGAAATACCTGACTCATTCACACGGAGTCCTGGTGTGTCCACTGTGAACAAAGGCGATGCGGCAAAAGTCAACGGACTATTCACACTCAGAATTGCAAAAGCGAATACCATCTGCACACACCTCGTTTTTTGTTGTGACAAACTCATACAATGATACTCCCCTGCACAGTTAAAATTAGAAATAGACAGCTATGACTCAGACCTGAAGGTTCACTTCATGACTGGCGTTTGTCAATCGTCTGCGGGTAGTTGGTACAAATTTTATTCATCATGTCTAAGGAACACATGGTGCGTTCTCCTCTCTTGACGGACTACTCTGAGAGCGTTCCAATGTGTCTTCTTACTAATGCGTCATTTGTCTCACACGGCCCAAACCCAGAAAGGCCCCGTATGATGGCCTGTTTTGCTGACACAAGACGTTTTCAGATTGCTCAGATTTTCGTCACGCTGATCTGGATGGCTTCTGGGCCACCTGCCTTTGTTCAAGGTCAAGATTCATCTTCTGTGAAGTTCTATGATCAGGACGCAATTGCAACGCTCATATCACAGGGTGAAACGATACGAGATAGGGGAACCTACTACCTATGGGTGTGGGCAGAAAAAAACCATCCGGTTTTCTTTCAATGCGCAGGCAAAACTTTTCAGACGCACTCTTCAGAAAGTTCCCCGACTTCCGCCACTAACTGGCAACAAGTTGGAAAAG
>CAXEIY010000046.1:0-2123 GCA_963996245.1 uncultured Planctomycetia bacterium
TCAATCAGGTTTACGGAGGGCGGTAAGCAAGTCGAGTTGCCAGTTAAGCTGCGCGTGCACGATTCAGTGTTTACCCCTCTTGCTAAATGGAGCATGTTGATGGCTGGAAACTACCGCTGTGTCCAAGAGTCGGGCATGCGTCCGATCAAGGAGGCGGTCCATTCAGATTTATCCGCATCCGAGTCGGTTTATGAATGGGTCATTGATCTTTGTGAAAAATTGGGCGGAGAACGTGGAGATCTAGTTCCGTTTGAAAAATATGCCAATGCGGCCCTTTCACTTGTTAACCCCTCGTCGGCGGCCAGGGCTTTGGCTAACGGTGCTCCAAATATTGAACGTGTCGACAAGCTGGTTCAGTCGTTGGCGGCTCAGCACGGCATGCAGTCTAATGTGGTAGACGAAACAGTCAGTGTTGTCGATGGTTGGTTACGAAAGAATCGCAGTTAGAAACAGTTTTTTCGTTCGTTAGTTGATCGGAGAACTGATAATCAAGGAGAAAAATTGGCAAGTAAAAATCCTGAAAAGCCGAATGTCTTATTCATCCTGAGTGATGATCAGGGTCCTTGGGCGATGAATTCTGCAGGGACTTGGGAGCTAAAGACACCCAACCTTGACAGGCTTGCTGTTACGGGTGTGCGTTTCGAAAATTTTTTTTGTGCCTCACCGGTATGCTCTCCAGCTCGTGCATCCATACTCACGGGTCAAATGCCATCGCAACATGGAGTTCAGGATTTCCTCAGAAGAGGTAATTCAGCAGAACTTCCACAGGACGGCGAACGGATCCAGTATCTGGAGGGACGCCAGACATATGTCCAGATACTAAGGGATAGCGGTTATGATTGCGGTCTGAGTGGTAAATGGCACGTTGGAGATTCAGTGGTTCCACAGGCTGGTTTTGAGTTTTGGGACGTGCACCATGCGGGCTCAGGTAATTATTTCAATCCTCCGATGTTTAAAGACGGCGAGTCGTATTATGCAGATGGATATGTCAGCGATGTTTTCACTGAAAATGCCATTGAATATTTGAGTTCACAGATAGCTTCGGAACGCCCGTTCTGCATGAATGTTCATTACACAGCACCTCATGCGCCCTGGGGACGAGAACAGCATCCGGAGGATCTTTACGAACAATACCGTAATAACTGCGAGTTCGAATCGGTTAGTTGGGAGCCCGTACACCCAAATCACCTTGCAAAGGAAGGCTCGTCTGGAAGTGTCGCTCTCGATGGAGAAGACCGGAAAGATCTCTTAAGTGGATATTTTGCTGCTATAACGGCGATGGATTTAAATATTGGTCGGCTGATTGACTGGCTGGAGGCTAATGACCTACGTGAAAGTACATTGATTATCTTTACTTCTGATAACGGTATGAACATGGGTCACCATGGGATATGGGGTAAGGGTAACGGAACGTATCCTCCTAATATGTTTGATACGTCCGTCAAAGTTCCCACCCTTCTATCTATGCCTGGGCGTGTTCCAACCGGTGAAGTGTCGAGCGATCTATTGAGTCACTATGATCTCATGCCAACAATCCTTGAATTTGCTGGCGTCAGCCCTTCAGAAAAACTGGAAGATCGTCCAGGCGCTAGTTTTGTATCGTCTGTGACTGGGCAACCTCGGCAAACACCGAAACCAGTAGTGGTGCACGATGAATACGGTCAGACTCGTATGATCAGGACCGACTCAAAAAAATATGTACATCGTTATCCCTCAGGACCAAACGAGTTCTGGGACCTGGATAACGATCCGGAAGAGACTGTAAACCAGATTGACAATCCGGTTTTTTCTGAAGAAATTTCTAAATTGCGATCGCAATTGGAGAAGTGGTTCAAACTGTACACAGAACCTGATAGAGACGGTTCTCGTCAGAATGGGAAGGGTAGAGGGCAGGTGGGTCTAATAAATAACGAAACAGAGGCCTTCGCTCAGGACATAGTATTTTTGAGAGATACATAAGTCTCGTTCATTAATTAGACAGGAAGATCGATATTGATAAACACTTTGCTAATAGGTGGTAAGGGCACGATAGGGTCAGGGCTTAGAACATACCTGCCTAAGTTTGATGAGGCATATAAACTCACTTCCATCGATCTACCTGGGGCTGTTGATAAAGCGTCAGA
>CAXEIY010000047.1:0-9559 GCA_963996245.1 uncultured Planctomycetia bacterium
AGATCTCGTGATCTCCTGAGTCCTTATCAAGACTGATCGAGATGTTCTTTCAGACGTATTTGTTCCTGGCGGTATTTCTCTGAGATTTCGAGGTCGAAATGACCGGATTCAGAAAGCGTCTTAATCCCACGGTATTCCGACTGGCAGCGATAACAGATGAGCACATCACCAACCAGGAAATATACAATTCCATCTAGAATAGCACTGAGAGAAAGTACCGAGAAAGTGGCGATAGGCCAGTAGTGGTGCCAGGTATAGCAACTGATCACGGCACCCGCGAATACAATGGCCAGTCCCAGTCGCACGGGAAAGTCCTTACGCTGAAATAACTCTTTGCACCCACATGTCAGGCAGGTTTCGAGGGTGTCAGCAAGCTCGGTTTGATCAATAACACCGACATTTTTTCCGCAATAAGAACAGTTTAGGTCAGCTGGAGCAATCATTTCCAGTCGATCACGTTTTTCGCAATGGGGGCAGGTGAAAGTAACGTTCATTTGCTTGCCGAGTGACATTCACTTTCTGTTAGGAACAAAATCAAATGGAGGGGTTCCTGGGACACATGTTATTTATGTCAGAGAAGGATACCTAATTGCTGTGAAAGTAGTTGAGCTGATAATTCGCCAAAAAGAGTTAGGGAGACGGCAGCATATAGGATTCCAGTTGCGGATTGAGTAGAGCCAATGTTAGCGGTTTGCCATGCCATCATGCCGAGTATCAGAGGACCGACAATCCCTGCAAGCAGACGGGCAAGGACAAGGCCGGTGGTAAGATGAGGAGAGACGAGATCAGTCGAAAAATCAAGCGGATGAGTCCACCAGTTCACAGTACCTATTAGAGATAAAGCTCCACGTAACGCGATTATCATCAGCAGTAAAATAAGCAGTCTTTTGAGGGGGGTCAGTGACATTCCTGGCCATACGAGGTACTCATGTCCCAATAACATGGCCACCAGGTGAACACCAACTACAAGAGCGGAACAGATACGGGTAATCTCCTCCTGCCATCCGGAACCATAACGAAGGATACTGACTATCGTAAGTGCAGCAAGAACGGTTAACAGAAGCCGTGCTCTTTTCAGATGTCCGAACAACCAGAGGGCGGAGTCAGCAAAACTTAGCACGGCTATTCCTACAGACAACCAGCGTCCCGCTGGAGAAATGACGGCTGCACAGACCGCAAGTCCAAAAATGAGGTAGAGGCGTTTACGAAAAAAACCAGCATCGACTTCGGTGGTAGATAATGTCAACAGAATGAGCGAAATGCCACAGGCACACTGAAGACAGAAAAGTCGTACCGATTCACTGAGACTGAAGGCAATGGGGCTGATCACCATTAGGGTCGCCAGAAGCAGAACACGGAAAGTTCAGAAGATCATTACAGAATATCTATTTGGGGCGCTGTTAATCACGTCCATTGTTGATTAAAGCCATGACCTCGGCCCGGCTGGAAGGATTGGTTTTGAAAAGGCCTCTTACGGCGCTGGTAGTGCAGATGCTGCCGGGTTTGCGTACGCCGCGAATGGTCATGCAGGTGTGGGTAGCCTCAATTACCACCGCTGCCCCTCGTGCATTCAGTTCATGGACAATCAGATCTGCTAGTTGACTGGTCATGCGTTCCTGAACTTGCGGGCGACGGGAAATGGATTCCACCACACGGGCAAGTTTGCTGAGTCCAATAACTTTCCCATTCGGTAGATAGGCAACATGTGCCGTCCCCATAAATGGAAGAAAGTGGTGTTCACAAATGCTCTCGAAACTGATGTCTCGAATTAACACGATTTCGTTATATTCTTCTGTGAAAAACTTTCGTAAGTGAATACGAGGATCTTCACGAAGTCCACGAAACAGTTCTGCATACATACGTGCAATACGGTCAGGAGTTTCCCGTAATCCCTCTCTGTCTGGATTTTCTCCCACAGCCAGAAGAATTTCTCGCACGGCGTTTTGGATACGCTCGAGATCAAATTCAGCGGTCTGTGCAGCCGGGACGCTTGAGCGGTCACTGTTGGAGCCATATCCAGGTTCAGTTGCAGGCGATTCGGGTGGGCAGGAGGGTTCTTTGGTCACGGCATCCCTGTGCAATAGTAAAACAATGAAATGTGAGTACGATTCAAATCCAATTTTCGCTTGGTGTTTTCCGGTAGAGAGCAGTTTTGAGAGTTCGAATTACTGGACTGGGGAATGGTGAAAAATAGGAACAGACTGCGCTTCACAGGTATAACCACGTCTGATTCTAGATAGCTGATGTGATTGGTTCAAGACAACCGAACGACTTCCTTGATTTTGTAGGGCTTTGTTGGGAAATAACAGTGTTGATTAAAATCAGGAATTGCAGAGATGTGATTTATGGATTCAGGATGAATGATTTGTTTAGCCGGTGTTTCATTAAGGGAATTCGGGTGACGGTTTACACGGAGGGAAGGTTTCCATATTTTGGGATAAAAAGGGATAGCGATTATAGGGCCGGGCAGAGTTTTGTCTGTTCCTGAAAACCAGTCGAGGTCATGAAATTTACCGAAATGGAAATATTTTAACTACGCTTATACAATGAATGTGGCGTAAATAGATTGAAATTGGAAACAGGGATACAGGTTTAAAGGAATGACACGCGAACAGCGACAAAGGACAAAGGGCAAGTCAGGATGTTCTGCAGACATTCTGAAATCTGCCGTTTCCAAAGTTGGCGTTAAGCAGGTGGCTGCCCAGTTGAAAGTCTCTACATCGTTAGTCTACAAGTGGTGCGATCCCAAACAAATTTCGGGGGAGTCCAGCATAAACAATCCTCTGGAGCGGGTTGTAGATCTTTACGAGTTGACTCAAGATGATCAAATGGTCCAATGGATCTGTGAGCAAACCAATGGATTCCTGGCCAAGAATCCCTCGATTGATCCGGACTTGACGAGGTCCGACCTGGAACATACGCAGGAAATTGTGCGTGAGTTTTCTGAATTGCTTACTGTCATTTCATCGAGTATTTCCAATGGCAGTTCCCTTTCATCCAAGCAATTGATCACGATTCGATCTGAGTGGGAGGACCTCAAGCAGGCAGGTGAATCATTTGTTCATAAACTGTCTGCGAGGCAGGAAGCCGACGAAACTGAAACGGTCGATTGGAGTGATTAGATCGTGCTTCAAACTATACGTTTCCCACTAAATGAAGGAATGGGACTGTACATTAATATGAAATGGACTCGAGTAGTATGAAAACTGTTGATGTCTGATCATGTTTGCGATCAATGGAGTTTTGGTTTAAACGCGGGATGGAATGATTCACGTGCTGCCTTGAATACGTTGGCTAGACGGATGGATACTGTAGTTACCAGGTGATGTATGTATGACGGGATTTTGAACAGAGTAATCTACGGAATCGAGCGGGGGTGGATTCCCGACCGATTCACCCGATTAGCGATACGATTTCTTTGCAGGCAACGCCTTGTCTCGCTTGAAAATCAATATCCGAATAAACCGGAGGGCCACGAATTGGAAATGGGCGAAGATCCACTCACTCCCATTGCCATAGAGACAGATAGTGCGAATCATCAGCATTATGAATTACCTCCGGACTTTTTCGAAATCGTTCTCGGGGAAATGAAAAAGTACAGTTGCTGTTTTTGGGACGCGGCCATTGAGGATCTGGATGAAGCAGAGCGGGAATCGCTGCGGCGAACCTGTTCGCACTCGGAGATTGAGGATGGAATGAATGTTCTGGATCTCGGTTGTGGTTGGGGGGCTTTAAGTTGCTGGATAGCCGAGAACTATCCTTCCTGCCGAATTACAGCAGTGTCCAACTCAAACCTGCAACGCACGTTTATTCAGGAAACGGCAATTCGTAAGGGATTTGCCGATCGAATTGATGTCCAGACAGCGGATATCAATACATTCGATACAAAATCCAAATTCGATCGAGTCGTGTCAGTAGAAATGATGGAACATGTTCGCAATCATCGCCTCTTATTGAATCGTATTTACTCGTGGATGGCACCGGAAGGTAAAATGCTGGTTCATGTTTTTTGCCATCAGAGGTTTACCTATCCGTTTGATTCAGAAGGAACCGACAATTGGATGGGACGCTATTTTTTCACAGGAGGGATAATGCCCAGTGAGACATTGATTCCACAGGTTTCGGAACGATGGAACCTGTCTCGGAAATGGATATGGTCAGGAGACCATTATCAAAAAACGGCTGACGCCTGGCTTCAAAACATGGACCGAGAATCAAACACTATCCGAGATATCTTTGACCGGCATTATCAGAATGATGGGGACCGTTGGTTTTTTCGGTGGCGTATTTTCTTCCTGGCTGTTTCCGAAATGTTTGCTATGGGAAAGGGTGACGAATGGAAAGTGGCACACTACTTGATGGAACCGGTTTCCTGAAAGGAAACGCATTGGAGTGACAATCGTTGTGTCCGGTCGCAAAAAATGGTTAGCTGGGTCGGTTGTAATAAGAAGCTCTCTTCGCAATTGTTGAACGAATCGATACCATGCCTTAAGACTGTTCGATAATGGCCGGGCCCGTAGCTCAATGGCAGAGCAGGGGACTCATAATCCCTTGGTTGTAGGTTCGAATCCTGCCGGGCCCACTCGAGAGGTATGCGAGGTTTCGCGTGATGACGCAGAGCCTTGCAATGCAGTGGTTTTCTTATAAGCACTACCTGTGACCTGCGACCCTCTGCGAGGCCCTGCGTGCACCTGCTGCGATGGATTTTGCGATTTTTTTATTTCTCCTACGGCTTTTGCAAAATCGTCATAGGTTACTTGCCAGTAATGCTTGTTAGCGATCTCTACAGAATGACCGATCCAGGCGGCTGCAACGAGGGCAGGAAATTCTTGTTAGGCTTCCGACAATGGACGCTACCCGAACCGATCCTGCTCCGCTTCGCCCCATACGCGGATGCCCCCATTGTCATCAATTTGAACGTGAATGACACATGGCGAGCAACAGACAGGGCAATCTTCCACGTACTCCTGTCTCGATCCCGCTGAGAGATCCACAGGAATGACGATCTCTTCGCCGCAGTTGTCGCAAATGTAAGTGGCTTCGTTCAGCGTCACCTTCAAGGCTCCTGTTGAGGAATGACTGGTGGCGTCAAGCACCTGAGCATTCTATCATGTTCAGTGTACAACGGCTTCAATCTTCGGCACACGATTGCTGAACAAGTTGGCTCCCACCATCTTTACTTGTACATCAACCTCAAGCCATGATGTTGGGCGTTTTAATAGTTGCTGATTACCCGTCTTCTTTGCATGAGAACGCTATGAAACACTCACCTGATACAATTCCGCCACGACGTGAGTTTATCAAGACCGTTGGGGCGACAATGATCAGCAGCGGCCTCATAAGGTGTGCTGGTGCCGATGTCGTTACAAGCGAAGAGCAACCGCCGTTAACGCATCTCTCAGCGACGAAACTGGCCCACCTCATCGCAACTGGTTCTGTCTCAGCGGTGGATGTCGCGGAAGCGTATTTGGCCCGGATCGAAGAGGTCAACCCAAAGCTCAACGCCATCGTTCAGATCAAGCCAAAGCAAGTCCTTGCTGAGGCAGAGCGGGCTGACAAGGAACGAAGGCGAGGCGTACCGCTAGGCACACTGCACGGTGTTCCGTTCACAATGAAGGATCAGTTGTTGACCAAGGGCATGATCACCACCAACGGTTGCCCTGAACTGAAGGACTTTGTACCCGAAGAAGATGCCACCGTCGTAAGGCGGCTAAAGGAAGCTGGTGGAATCTTGCTGGGGAAGACCAACGTCCCAGAAATGTGCCACCACGCCATCACGGACAACGTGGTCTATGGACGAACAAACAACCCATATAACACTGACCACACCCCTAGTGGAAGCAGCGGAGGCGAAGCAGCGATCGTCGCGGCGGGCGGTTCACCTGTCGGAATCGGTACGGATATTGGCGGGAGTATCCGCGAACCGTCTCACGCTTGTGGCATCACCGGAATCAAGCCAACAAGTCGTCGCGTTCCCGAGACTGGGATGTTAGGGACTTTTCCGCCGTCCGTCTCTCACTGGAACGGCGTTGGCCCCATGGCTCGCCGCGTGGAAGATCTGGAACTGATCCTCGATATCATTTCCGGTCCTGACGGAAAGGACCATCACGTACCGCCCGTTGCTCCCGCTAATGTGGGTGCTGTATCCAGCAAAGAGCTTAGAGTGGCGTTCTTCGTGGATGACGGATACTCAAAACCAACCGACATAACTCAGGAGACCGTTAAGCTTGCCGCCGACGCGATTAACGGTGAGGGTGTTAAAGTGAAGCAGGACCGACCAGACAATTTTGCGGAAGCGCAGGATCTCTGGTTGGACCTTCTAATCCCTTCCTGGGCGATTGGCGCGAGGTACTACCAACAAGAGTATGCCCGCTTGGCTAACACCGAGGTTTCCGAGAAGCGGCTGTTTATGACGGAATTCAATATCAGGTGGCTGGACCATCTCTATGCTACAGGTAAATACTCTCCCAGGCGTCATCTTCAACTGGAAGTAGCGTTGGAGAAATACGCTGCAAGGATGCTGGCTTTCATGAACAACTACGACGTGCTGGTATGTCCAGTCGGCAACAAACCTGCTGGCCCACATCCGGACCCACAAGAAATCAACGACATCGCCTACGATACCGTTTGGGATTTCGTGAAGCAGGAAGCTGGCGCGTTCTGCATGGCGTTCAACGTGACGGGCTGGCCCGCCGTTGCAGTCCGAGGTGGTACCGCTCCAGACGGAATGCCAATCGGGGTTCAGGTGGTTGCCAAGCCATGGCGAGAGGATCAGGCGATTGCCGTAGCTGCGATCATCGAGAAGAAGCTTGGTGGCTGGCAACCGCCAAGTCTTTAGACGCTACCAAGTTTGTTAGGTCGGTGCATGTCCATCCAATGTCCACGGTGTGGGGTGGGATATGATGTGACGATTTTCGCGTTTGATCGCAAGATCAACTGCGATTGTGGCTCGTGTGGCCAAGGGTCGGACCCGCACCGGCGGCAGGAGGGGCGGGTTACTTGTGGATCTTGCAGTTGGGCAACGTCATCGGATCTGAGGGTTTGGGCGATCAGGATGAGGAATTCCATTGTCGCCCAAGGCCTTAGACTCCCGGCGGCCAGCGGACTTTGCGGACGTGTAGATTCCTAGGTCGTCGACTTTCCAGACATTCTTTTGATAGATCCCGGCGGCCGCAATCGTGAGGTAGAGGCCTTCTTTTGCACACTTAGGACTGGAATCGAAATATCCAGTGATGTCGAATGAATCCATTACTTTGCCATCCAGTTTCCAATAGGCGGTGCGCGCATCGTCGGTTAGATACAGGCCATATCGGTGCCTTTTTTCAAGAAACCTTTTGTCCGGGCGGTAGATACGGCACGCCATGACAAGGCAAGGTTCGCTGATAAATGCGCCCTTTTCGATCAGCTTGTCCTGCTGCGTGCGAAATGCTTCAGGTGTTGATCTCCACACGTTATCGTTGGAGTACGCTTTGAAGTCTTCCGGCACAAGGCCCCTAACGAAGGAGATATAGACCCCTTGCGGACCCATCCAATCAATATGAAGTTGCAAACCTCGGTCGTGTCTCGGATCTTTCTGGCTTCCGATTTGGCCGCGCCAATTCGCAAGAGTAAGCCCCCAACCCATGATGTGACCTCGAGGAATATTCTCGTCGAGTCCTTTCGGATAGTTCGTCTCGTGGGTATAGCCCTCCAGCGTGATTTCCACGCCGTTATCGCCTTTCAAGCTGGGAGTGAGGCACTTCTCTTTAAGACCGAACATGGAAAACGTAAATCCTCCGGGACCGGGCGGTGGAGAACGAAAAGCTTGCATTAGACAAGATCCGTTCTCAGTTCTGGTGTTGCCCTGAATTATCCTCCAGCGATATGCGTCTAACTTCGCACGAAAATCGTCAGTCATTTGAAGTGTGAGATTCTTGGAGAAGTGCCTGTCATCGGCATCTTGAGCGGACAAGGAAGTGGTGTTTTTGTCAGCGATTTTCGCGGACGACGTGCTGTCGCTAGCGTCAAGAATCTCGTCTGACGCGATCCCTGGGCTTTGGAGGTTAACCTTGTCGACCTCCCCATCTCCGTTCCTGGATATTTCGGCTCCGAGTTTTTCCAACGCGGCAACGGGATCTGTATCTGCGGACGCAGTTGATGTCGCTGGCTCCGCATGCGAAGAGCTTTCTTTCCCCCCGCCCGAGTCAGTGACCAATTGATCGTCCGCACCGACACTCGGATCGACGGCGTTACCGGCATTTTCATTTTGCCCACACCCAACGATTCCCATCACCAGCAGCAGACCCGGCAGACGTTTCATTTCCAGTTCCTTCGGTTCGCTAACCAGTCGCTAACCAAAATTTACCGAGTTTGAACCAATCTAAATCTCGGAGAGAGGAATCTGTAACAAAATTTGGATGAATATTGAAGCTCCTCGGACAGACAATTTAAGGGCGGGGGGCTTCCCAACTCCACGCACTCAATCGATCAATAATGGATTTGGGCTTGGAGAATTGTTGGGCAAAAGAGGGCTGATGGTGGTGGCTGGCGGCCCAAGTGTGCCGTGAGGTTGGGCCGATGAACTACCTATTTGCCGTCATTTGGAAAAAGCCACCTCCAATTTTCAATACAAAACAAAATAAAACAGAAAAGGGAAAAACCGCCCGAGATTTGCAAGAGAACACTCCAGTGCTTCCCGCCATCGTCGAACAAATAGGGCACTATCATGAACAACAACATCCAAAACCCCGCTCAAATCAACCTCGTCCATTTGATTTTCGGAGGTTCATCCATAACAACCCAATGAGACGCCAATGCCAGTTCACCGTCCAGTGGTCAGAAAGAAGTGTCGATTTAACTGTTGCCCCCGAACAACAACCCTGCGGCGTTCAAGTGGTGGAGGGAGTTGGTTTAGTTGCTGGTGGTTTTTGTATTACGGTGCAGTTTAGTGCTCCAATTCTTCTGTTTTTTTCCATCCACAAAAACATCGGTCATCTGAACAGATAACAGTTTTGGAGCCTCCAAAGTAAGCTTCACAGTATATTTCGACTTCGTTTTGTTGATGCTTACCTCGTTCATTTTCCAAATGATTTTGCTGCCCTGAATCTCCATCGTGCCGTTATTCGAGAAGTACACGTCGCCTTCGTATCCGTAGCCGAAGACTTGCAGTTTCCCCGTTTCGGCATCGAGGGACAGAATCTTGCTTCCGGTGTTAACTTGCTTGCCGGTTTTCTTGTGAATAATCCGCGAGGTGAATTCAACCGCCGCCTCTTCCTGCAACCAGCGGAAGCGCAACACCAAGTCGATTTTCCCGCTTTCTTTATTTCCTTCAAAACCGTCGTACGCATCCGACTCCGCCGTCCAACTCCCGATAAAGGGCCGCACCCCTTTCAAGGCTTCCTGAGCCGGACTCGAATTTGGGGATTGGGCAACGGTAGTCTTAGTGGTTACAAAACCTAACAATGCCAGAACAACGGTGGATATGCTTAATTGCATTTTCATTCCCCTTCAGCTTTCAATTCTTCACCCGTCTTGCCGCCATTTTGTTTTAAAATTTTAATCACATTCGTATGTCCATCTA
>CAXEIY010000048.1:0-24329 GCA_963996245.1 uncultured Planctomycetia bacterium
TCGATATCTATCTGTGTATTGGCTTCACGGAACGAGACGGACAACAGTTGTACAATACGGCCCTGCTGATTGGACCAGATGGGACAACGGCAGGAAAATATCGCAAAACACATGGCGTCGAACCGGGTTATACCCCTGGAGACCGCCTGCCTGTTTTTGAAACCCGATATGGCAAAGTAGGCATGCTCATCTGCTACGATCGGCAACCCCCGGAAATAGCGAGAACCCTTGCTCAACACGGTGCCGAACTGATACTGATACCCTCCAACGGCATGTGGGGACGAATGAATGACGCATTACTACGGAGTCGTGCGTATGAAAACCGTGTTTATCTTGTTTTTGCACATCCCCGTAACGGAGTGATTATTGACCCCGGTGGTAGAATCATTGCCGCCAATATGTCTATCCCAGGCCAAGGGGTCGGGTTGCCCACTAATTCCGGAACGGAAGACAACGATGGTTGGCCAGAGGCAGTCGTTCGGGATATTGATCTCGTTTCATGGAGAGGGTTTACCAGAACCATTGACCAACTCCGCCCGGACCTTTACCAATAATCTGGTTTCCAGTACCTATCCGTAATAATCTAACAGCACATAGGTTCAAACTATCTGGTTTTGTCTGTAGCTTCACAGCCACAAAATAACGCTTACGGAAAACCAGTTGACCGCGATTAACATTAAACACAACATCGCACGAGACACTTTGTCTCCTTGCATAAAAGGCCACTCGCTGCGGGGTGCCCAATCAACCACTCCCTGATCTGCTTCCGTATTCTTGATCTGTGTTTGTTTCATTTTCTTTTCTTCACAATCAGCGTGCTCACCCGAAGGCTGTTCGCGATCACTTTCATCCGGAAAAGGGTCGGGCCAGGCGCGGTCACCTTGATAAGAAATATCCCATATCATTTCCGGACTATTACCGAATCTCCTGGTAATCTCTTGAGAGATTGAATCTGGAGAGCTTCCCTTCCATTTAGGCACCGTGCTCCAAGAAACGCCATTCCAATATTCCACACGTGCACACCAGGTATCGGGTACCATGCGGCCTTGAGTGGCTCTGTACTGCCTGGGTTCAAACCATATATCCGTAATGCGGCTGGGCATGGCTCTACTCACTTTTGATTAATGACGGACTTGTAACATGTAGCATTACGCGTCGCGCCTCTTCGTGGTTCACACAAAAACCAGCATGACTTTTTATGCAACCATTAAAAGTCGTGTACTCATTCGGGTCCGTTATCTGTCAAGCATCACCTGCAATTAAGATTGAACGTACTCGAACTTTCGAAAGGAATCAGAAGGCCTCTCTGTATGAGGTCCGAAAACCGAGTAGATCCCCTGAGTTGATCGGTAACACAATCGGCTTATTTTCAAAAACGTTGTGTTGTTCACTGGACCGAAAGAACGCTTTTCAGAACTTACCTCGACAGAATGACAACCGCCCCGCAGTACGGTCCGTGGAAGATCGGCATTTTCATACCGTATTCATGATTGGTTCAGGAGACAATTACTTGGTGAAATGTCCCTTGATAGCATCCAGAATTTCGACATCATTTCGAAAGGGCGCCCATATTGCCAGTTCAATTTTTATCGGATCGCCGGAACGAGAAGTAACCTCGAGCAGCAGGCACCAATGATCACTCTGTCGTTGTATCACCCATTGGGACTGATCGGGCACTTGCAGTGGAGATATGATCGAAACAATCTGTGATTTTTGTTTTACCATCAGATGGGATTCCGGAATTGCATGTCTCCGAATGCCCCCTTCCGTATCGTCCCTCTGTTCAGCAGAAGCCCGTTGCTCTTTTTCTTTTTTTGTGGATATATTTTCAGGTACGTTGCCACTGATCTCAGGCCTATCTTCGCTCTTTGCAATGAGAAACCAGCCCGAGAAACCCTCAGAGGCCTCCAACTGAAATGTACGATGCAGCCCGACACCGGCAAAGCTTTGAAGCGGTAGGAATTGTTCTGTGACACTGATGCGATTGCTGTTACCGCTTGTAACCTCATAACGTAATTCCGGCATCCGGAGTTCATTCAGTGAATAGCCTGAAAAACGCAGGAGGCGTGATTTCCGCACCAAACCTTGATCTGCAGGGACAGTCGCACCAAAACGGATGTCATTCGCCTGTCGATCCCAGTCTGGAAGCGGCGAATCAAGATCGGGAACAAAACTCCATGGAAAGCCTTCAGGGGCTGTCCAAAAACGGGCTCCCAATAACCGAGCGGGCCTCCCTCCTCGCCCCTGCCAAGCGGGTCCCACATCTAGAAAATCACCTGTCCATCCGTATGACAATCGACAACGTTCGGCATCAAATGCAAAGGACACACCTGAAGGATAACCGACAGCCAGAGCACGATTCCCAATTTCCGGCATGAACGTACGTACTATCGCTGGATCCGCTCCCGGAACAACCGTTAATCCACCTGAAACCGACAGCCCTTCGGGAAGAGGTAGATTATTCCCAAGAGAAAGATACTGCCAAATCGCCCGGGCCTGCTGTTCTCCGTCACCTCCCAATACATCTGCCAAAGGACTTTTTCCATTTGGAAACACCGTTGGCATACGTGTTCCGGGCTGCATCCGCTGGGGATCAAACAACCAACGTTTATACCACTGATAACGAACACGGTTATTCATTGAAGCCAGGTCGGGACCGCGTGTTCCTGAACTCGGACGATGCGCAATGTCATGGCAACCAATACAACCAAATGCTCCGGTACCAACGAGAAAGCGTCCACGATCAACCGTATCTTTATCAAACATAAAATCCGGTTTGCTGTCCTTGGGAAATTCCGCATCCATTGCCGCCAGCGATGCCGGTAATTCCTCTACATTCGCGGCACCAAAATGAGGCATTCTTAATCCCATCCAAGGCCGTGCTCGACGTTCCTTGGCTAATACATCGTTTAACCATGTCAGCTGTAATTTACTACCAATTCCACTAAGGGGAGGAGGAACAATCGCTTCACTATCCAAGGAAGAAGCCCCCTGTCTGAGCACCTCAATTTGTTCGATATCCAGTCCACCATCCCCATTTTGGTCATGACAGGCAAGACAGTGAAATTGCTGAAATGCATATTGCACCTGTACCGCTGGACTGTTCGCTATGGGAATCACACTGATGGTGTTCAAATATGCTGTGATGGCATCGAGTTGATTCGCACGAAATGGAAATTTCGGTACCTTAACTGCATCAGAACTCAAACATCCCTTTTCTGAACCAGCACTCTCTACAACCTCAATCAAACTCGAATATACCGGTTGCTCGGACTGCACATCATCTCCCCCCGGTGCTATTCGGTGACACTGTACACAGCCACGTTGGACCACCAGTCGCTCTCCCATTTTCACTAACCGTTCCTGAGATGAATAGTCTCCCAGTGCTGCTTTCTCATCCACAGAAAAGTCGAGTGAATCCAGTTCTCGGGCAATCTCGTTATCCGCGGGGATCTCCGGAAGTTCCCATTCTGATGCACGATCCTTTGATGCACATAAATAAGCCGCCATGGCCTGTGATTCCTGTGACGAAAGGCCCATTTTGGGCATGCGACCGGAAGGATCTGTCAGGAGAGGATCCATCAAATATTTCCCCAGTGACACCTCATCTGTTTTAACAGAAAGGTTCATTAATTCCGCAATGACTCCCCTGCCCTGCGACTCACGATGACAGGCAATACACCCGATTTGTTCAAAAATTAAGCGGCCTTGATCGACCTGCTTTTTCTTTTCTTCCGAAGATTCGCTGATCGAAATTTGTGGAAGAGGTCCGCCTAGACTTGAAAGATAGCTGGCAACGGCATAACGTTCAATTTCACCTGAACGACTGTGCTCAAAAAGGCGGGGCATCACCGCTTGTTTACGGAATCGTTGCGGATTTCCCAGCCAATGGTAAATCCATGACCGAAACACACGATTCCCGATGGAGGACAGATCGGGGCCTATTCGCTTTTCTGAATCCAGTACTTGCTCTTCCGTACTCGATTCCCGATGACAGGCAACACAGCTGAACTCTGAAAAATAAAACCGCCCCATGTCATGCAAGCGAGTCTGCTGTTCAACACTTTTATCCGTCTCAGTTTTATGAAACAAAAACTGACTCGCGATCGGCTCCTGAGTGAAGAAAGAAGATTCCCACATCAAATCCAACTGGGCAATCGGTGCTGTTTTTTCATATTCGATCAGAACCGGAAGCATGCCTCCCTGAAGCGTTACCACCTCACCCTGAACTTCGACTGCGGTCTGATTATTCGATGCCTGTAAAACCTGCTGTCCTCCGATTTGGACCTGAACATTACCAATCAACATCGCAGTAAAACGATATTGTCCTGCCCGTAACACCTGTAACATCCCACGCCATTGACCATGCCACAGAGGGGTTTTGAGAACCGGGTGTGGTGTTTGATGAGCCTGTAGCAAAAACGATGCTTTGGATTCAATCCGCGAGACAACTGGAGAAATGAACGCATTTGCAGGACCATAGGAGGCCATCAAACCAGGTTGGAAGTCCGACGTATGATCATTGCGGTCCAAAAGCTCAGCTCGAGCCGGATCCGTTCCGTCAAAGCAAGCTATTAATGGTGTCACTAATAGTACACAACACAATTGCGACCGGAAGCTCCCACCCATATTTTCACACAGGCTCAGCCCGTTATTTAGTATCAACATGGCGTTCTTTGCCATTCTAACTAACCCAACACAATACCCTGACCAGTGACTTCGAACGGAATGATTTGATCATAGCAATAACTACCCCTATGTTTTGCGATATAGATCGCCCTTCTCCACTCATTGTTCTGTTTTATCTTCCCCATCAGAACAACGGTATTCGCCCCGGAAAGAAGATCGCCTTGTGCCAGGGGACGTTCTATCAACTCTTCCAGCATGGTTTCGTGTGACGTGTACAGCATCAGGCATCCGATTCGGGCACAATCATACGGATTGGCCTCCACCTGTCTTTGCTGTTCTCGAAAATGCTGACGAAAAAGATCGCGTGCTACCCAGTCATATTCTTTGCGCAATATCTGATGATAAATGTATTCAAATAATTCCAACTGGATAGATTCACTAGGACGATCGACCGGTTCCAGACCGTCTATGACCACCCTGCGAGCCCCTTTAACAAACGCCGAATAAAAAAAGTGAATGCAGATGTCCAGTTTCTGCATTAATTCAGCCTTCCAGGCCTTCCATTGATCAAATTCGAGATCTTGGCGACTCACACGTCGCCCCACACCACCGAACAGATTGAGATACTCAGCAAATTGGTTCGATTCCCAAACTTCCTGGGCAAGATAATTTCTCTTCGAATCAAACGATCGCAACTTCCAGTTGTAACGTGAGGCCGCATAGTCACTGTGATTTTGATTGTCACCACGTGATGTCATGTCAAAAATGATTCCCGGACAAGGATCCTCTACCTTTCCCTGATGGGCAAAACTCAAGCCAAGCTGCGTTTTCCCTATTCCTGTAGATCCCATAACTACGGCGAGGGTACCGGGAATCAGTCCACCACCGAGATGTTTGTCCAGTTCCGGTATACCACAGGATAATCGTTCCGCGTCCACCATGGTGTGATCCACTCATTCTCCAGAAGAACCAGTCTCCATGCACAACACCGGCAAGGTCGCTACAGATGGTACATAGGGCCAGCAGCACAATTTCGGCGCGTACCCCGAAAATACAGCTGGTAGCGGCATTATACACTTCCATTAGGTTTTGCACATCGTGTCTGGTACGACTATTTGAGTGCCGGAAAGCTATAATAAATCGCTACCATTGATCGTCATAATTACCCGTATAGAGGAGGCCCACATGAACTTTGTTTTATCACTCACAATTTACACTTACGCGGTTCTCATCAGCGCATCTGAAACGACCACGAATGAAGATATCGGGAAACCCGCACCCCGAACCATCCGAGCTGCAGAGTATCCTGATCTTCAATCGGCATTTGATGCCCTGCCCGAAAGCGGTGGCTCTATTCAACTTCCCGCTGGTTCATTTGAATTGGAGCAGCCATTAGTTATTCACACGGAAAACACACTACTTGTTGGGCAAGGGCCCGCAACCCATTTGATTAACATGAATGAGCAGGGACAACCGGCTATCATTTTGCGCCCACAAAACCGTATGACAGACCAGACTGCACGGATATGGCGCCTACAGTTAGAAAATTTTCGGATTAGTGGAAATCCAAAAAGTGGCGACGGGATCCTGGCAGAAGGGATCAATGAACTTTCTATTCATGGCCTGTCTATTGATCACAATGGTGGTCATGGAATCAACATGATCGATTGTTATGAAGACCCACGGATCGCTCATTGCCTGCTTACCTACAATGGATTTGCAGGACTGAACATCCGGTCAGGACATGACATCATCGTCAGTGGAAACCAATTCGAAGAAAACCAGGATGCTTTACGCTGTATCGACAGTTTCAATCTTTGTATGAACGGCAATAACCTTGACGATCATTTAAGACACGGAATCGTTATTGAAAACACGTACGGATCCGTGTTGTCTGGAAACATGATCGAAGAATGTATTGGGACAGCTGTCATCCTGGACCGTGACTGTTATGGTATCACCATTAGTTCCAACGTTATTGCCCATGAACTCGCTGGCGGAGTCGATCTGCGTGATGCGTGGGGTTGTACGATATCTGGCAATACATTTACCATCGTCCATCAGTTTGGAGTACGTGTCGGCAAAAACAGCGGCCGCATCGCTATTTCCGGCAACAACTTCACAAACAGTCATATCGGAAACGGAACCAGACGGATTGCTAAAGAAGACAACAACCCCTTTAGACTCGATGTTGGTAGTGGAGTTCAATTGATGGAAACCGCAGATGTCGTTGTTTCAGGAAACGTATTCACCGGAATGTCACGCTCCGGGATTTCAGCTGACAACAAATGCCGACGCCTTCTGATTTCCAACAATCTCTTTTTCGATCTTAATCGACGTACTCCGGAACCGGGACGGCCTCTTCAGGTACCTTCCCATAACTCGCACTTGATAAAGAACAACCTGATACCTGAAACTTCTCCTCGCTGAAACAACGCTCCCACTTAAGTTTTCCCAGAGGATATCCAACGGCCTCTGGGAACAGCGGGGTCGCTCCAGCCACCTGTCATCTCAGCCGACCATTCGGGCTGTGAGCGATAATCGCACGGGTGACTAGACCCAGCCTTTGTCTGACAACCAGCGTTCGGCATCGAGTGCTGACATGCACCCAGTACCAGAAGCCGTTATGGCCTGACGATAATAGTCATCCGACACATCCCCTGCAGAAAACACGCCTTCAACACTGGTGTCGGTCCTTCCTTTTGCCGTCCAGCATATATAGCCTTTATCATTGAGATCCAGCTGCCCATCCAAGAAGTCTGTATTAGGCGTATGCCCGATGGCAAGGAACATACCAGATACATCCAGTTGTCTGGTATCTGCTGCATCAACCGTGCTGGCTAACCGAATACCTGTCACCCCTTCTTGTTCATCGCCCAGCACCTCAACCACGCTGCTGTTCCAGTTAATATCGATCTTGTCGTTGTCAAAGGCACGCTGTTGCATGATCTTGCTCGCCCGAAGCGCGTCGCGTCTGTGAATGAGATGCACAGTACTGGCAAACTTGGATAAATAACTGGCTTCTTCAACCGCACTGTCACCACCTCCAACAACCACCAGAGGACGGTCTCGAAATCGAGGAAGGGCACCATCGCAAACCGCACATGCGGAAACGCCTCGATTCTTAAATTCCTCCTCCGACTCCAATCCGAGATAATTAGCACGTGCACCCGTAGCAATTATCACAGACAACGACTCCACAGAATCGCCCTGTCCCGGAACAAGCTGAAACGGATGTTGGGATAAATCAAGCGAAACTATGTCCTGTGTTTCGACTCGTGTGTCAAAGCGTACCGCCTGTTCTCTGAACAACTCCATCAATTCAGGCCCCATAATACCCTTGGGAAAACCCGGATAATTCTCTACATCCGTAGTCAGGGCCAGCTGACCTAAGGGGAGTGTCCCTTTCAGTCGATTATCTTCAGTGATTGCCCCTTCGAAAACCAGAGGATCGAGATTGGCGCGAGCCGCATAAATTGCTGCGGTCCATGCAGCTGGACCGGATCCTATAATCACCACTTTTTCAGGCACTTCTTAGGCTCCTTTGTGTATTTGGGAAAAACGTCACTTAATAAGTAGATACAGATCGGCATCTTTACATCTCGCAAACTGAAGGTCAAGAAAACACAAAACGATCTGTCCTTTCATGGAACTCCGTAATCACGAAGTCCGCTTGACAGAACGCAGCTGGATACCTAGAAGAACACATCGAAACTTAAACCCTAACCTTCATTCAACACCTAGTAGTTATTCGTGGAAATTACACCGCTTTTTTTTTCCTGCTGTCTTATCCTGATTGGATCGATTGCCGGTGGCCTCATCCCTCTGGTCAGTGGACTCACCCATACTCGTCTCCAGGTATACCTGAGTTTTTCTGCCGGCATCATGCTGGGAACCAGTCTGTTTCACATGATCCCGGCGGCCATTGAACTATTGGGGAGCGACATTGCAACCAGTCTGACTATCACGATGCGATGGCTGACTGCTGGACTACTCTGTCTATTTTTCATCGAACGTTTTTTTTCTTTTCACCACCATGAGGTTCCTTCCACATCCCCCACTGAACATGACCATCATGACTCCACGCAGCTGCAGGGAACGCTTAAACATCTGTCATGGGGACCAGCAATGGTGGGTTTCAGCCTGCACACTCTGGCTTCGGGAATGGCTCTCGCGAGCGCTTTTAATGCACAAAAGCCTTCAGACTGGCTAGGGATATGGGTCTGTGCATCGATCGTACTCCACAAGCCAGCAGACTCACTGACCATCGTCACCTTGCTGATACACGGACAGTCGACCCGGAAACGTGCCCACCTTATCAACGTTTTATTTTCCCTGATGGTTCCACTTGGAGTAGTGCTCTTCTACACCAGTCGCACCGTATTTGCCGTTGGTATCGAATCCGCATTTACAGGCCGGGTTCTAGCCTTTTCTGCTGGAACCTTCCTATGCCTGTCACTAAGCGATCTCCTTCCTGAGCTACAGTTCCATCAGCACGATCGATGGAAATTGTCTTTTAGTTTATTACTCGGCATTTTATTGATGTTGGTTGTTGCACAGTTCCACGCCCACTGAACGAAACACCCGGGATCCCAGCAGTTGACCCGACTAGCCTGACCAAGCACAGATGGGCAGGACGGTCACGATTCAGTATGATAGTATGCCGATTGGCAGAATCGGATCGGACACCCGCCTGGTTGCCCGTCTTTACCGAATGCTGCGGGAACCATTTTCAGTCCATGAGGTGATCATGCCAAAAGAAGAACCGATCGAAATAGAAGGGGTTGTTTCTCAAGCGCTTGCCAATACCCAGTTCCGGGTAAAACTCGATGGTGGCCATGAAATAATTGCCCATGTTGCGGGCCGAATGCGAAAACACTTTATCCGAATTGTTCCAGGTGACAAAGTGCGGGTAGAACTCTCTCCATACGACTTGGACAAAGGCCGCATCGTCTATCGTCAGCGATAATGCGGTATCCCACCAGCACACCGAGTACCCCGCTGCTTTCCCTATTCCCCCATGACCAGCGTGGTCAAAGTTTCTTGAATTAACCTCCGGAAAAAGGAATTTTTCACTCTTTTTATCCGGCCACTTTTCCATAAAACCGTAGTATCGGATGTGCATGAACTCACCGGTCGAACCATCTGCTATCATCCAAAATCATGCTATAATATTCCGAGATAGAACCTTGAGCTGACACTGTACACTCCCTCTTGTGCAGGTCACCAAACGAGGGCAAAGGGTGGGAGATCCCCTTGAAACCACTACGATTAAGTTTTCTTATACTGGTCTTTTTGATGATCGCCGGAACCACCGGATGGGCGATAAATCAACACGGAAATCTTGTACAAGCCTCCTGGTCATACTGGAAACAAGACTGGAAAAATGCCCGTGACTTCTCCAGCTCGTACCTGCGTCTGCATCCCGAGAACCCCTGGGGACTGCTGATTATGGCTCGAAGCCTGGTGAAAACCGGTGACTGGCAGCCCGCATTACGTGTCTATCAACAGTTGGACAGCAGAACCCAAATGCCCATATATGATCGACGTTTGCTAGCCGAGTTTTACCGCAACACAAGACAACACGACAAGCAGATGGAGCAATATGAACTCATCCGTGAAAATGCACCTCAGGACGTTGATAACCTCGTTAATATGGGACTGCTCTACCAAGAAAACTTCGCTAACTACCATCTTGCCAGTCAGCTCTTTGAACAAGCCGCTCAGCTTAATCCTGCGAATGTTAAACCATGGGTAGGACTTTTCTATGCCTACCTTGAGCTCAGCGACCACCAACGGGCTGCCGATTACCTACGAAAAGCGATTGAACTACAACCACCTGACGTATGGAAACTGCATTCTCTTCTGGGAGAAGTACTTTTAGATTCTCTGGGCGATACCCAAGCTGCCCAGGCTTCTCTCATGCAAGCGATTGAACTCCGTCCAGACGAAGCCAAACCCTATAGCATTATTGCACGTTGTTATCAGGAGCAGAATCCACCGGAGCTCAAGCAAGCCAGGCGGTACCTCGAGCGTGCTCTGGATATCAACCCGAACTATCGTGAAGCTTTGAAATTTCTGTCTGCACTTGAACTGTATGAAGGCAATTCCGAACAGGCATTATCCCATATAGTCACGTTCTTATCTCGTAATCCGGATGACATTGACTTCCTGCAGCTTCAGCGAATTGCGACAAGTGACACGAAGGTACAGCAGTTAAACAGGCAACGAGAGCTGAAAGTAACCTGGCAATTTACCGATGTAGCATCCAAATGGAACGTATCTTTCAAACACAACGCGTGCATCAATATGGAAAAACGTTATTTCCCGGAGACCTTAGGAAGCGGCGTTGCCGTGTTTGATTACGATGGCGATGGTTTTGAAGATCTATACTTTGTAAATTTCAATTTTGTCGGCCCGGAAGACAAACGCCGAGACTCTAAAAGTATCCAAAATGTACTCTACCGTAATCTGGGAAATGGAACATTCGAGGATTGCAGCTCCGCAAGTGGTCTTTCCGACCACTCCCCCGGTCATGGCGTATCCATCGGTGACTACGATAATGACGGTGACCCCGATCTCTACCTCACCAATTTTGGCCCCAATCGTCTTTTTCGCAATGATGGTGATGGCCATTTTTCAGATATCACGACGGAAGCCGGAATCTCTGATTCCGATGGAAGCATGAGCACCAGTGCAGCCTGGTTTGATTACGATCAGGATGGTGATCTTGACATCTATGTATGCAATTACAGCGATTATGATTTACATGATCCGGTAAACTGCTACCAACCCGATATAGGACATGTTTACTGTGGCCCTGATTCGCTTCCCAATCAACGGCACACACTGTTTGAAAATGGTGGTGATGGGACCTTCCGTGACATCACCCGTACCATGGGCATCGACCGCCGAGACAAGGAGATGGGAAAAGGGCTTGGTATTGTTGCGGCGCACTTAAATTCGGATGATAATATCGATCTTTTTGTCGCCAATGACTCCACTCCCAATTTCCTTTTCTGGGGTGACGGCAACCGGCTGATAGATGGTACCGAGCAAAGTGGAGCTGACGTAAACAACAATCTGGAAGATGAGTCCTGCATGGGGGTCGACGCAGCAGATCTAGACGGTGATGGGCGCCCTGAATTAATCGTCACCAATCAATGGGGACAGAAAAATACAGTTTATCGCAACATGGAAGGACTCTTTATCGATGCCACAGATCTCCTGGGGTTAACTGCAGCAACCAAGCGTGCGGTGGGATGGGGTACCGGATTTCTCGACTTCGACAGTGATGGCGATCTTGACAACTTTGTAACCAACGGACATTTTTACGACTGGCGAGACAATGAGCCTCTTTTTCAAAAAGCCACCTTATGGCAGTATGCTGCAGATGGTGTTTTCACGAACGTGAGCGCCCATGCAGGCGATTATTTTGACAGGGAAGTGGTAGGCCGTGGTGCGGGATTTGGAGATATCGACAATGACGGGGACCTTGATATCGTCCTGAATCACTGGAATCAGTCTTGTGCGATACTGCGAAACGACACGCAAACGGAAGGATCGTGGATTCGCCTGCAGTTAGTTGGAACGACCAGCAATCGAGACGCTGTTGGAACACGACTGGAATTTCAGATAGGTACTCGCCTCATTTATCGCCAAATTACCGCGGGAACCAGTTACCTGTCTGACCACGACCCGAGACTGCTCGTTGGGATAGGTGAAGCTGAAAAAATTGAACTTCTGCGTGTTCGCTGGCCCGATGGCCAAACACAGGAATTCCAGGAATTAAGCGCTCGACAATCGTATCGAATTATCCAAGGGCTTCGTCCCGAAACGATTGCTATACCTGTGTTCACTGATCCACATTCCCCGTCGACTAGTGAGAATCCCCAAAAGTCAGCCAGCCCCACTTGACAGCAACTCCGAAATTTGCGATTGAAAAGGCTCTGGAATTCGGAGTCCCTATGAAAAAAGAGAAACTCGTCGGCCCTAGAAAACGGTGAACCATCATCGAAATCTAAACGTCATCTGGTTTCCCAGCCCAATGTGACTTTGGTTTCACAATGCTTATTTCAAATTTTACCTGTGCCCCGCCATTTTAGCTTTAATCTTCACTTTGCCGCGATCACAACACCTGGCTGTTTGACACCGATCCGTTAAAAATCCGGTCACAGCCAACTGATCCGTCCCTCCAAATATTTGTCGCTAATAACAATGACCCTCAACACAGAATGCCCCACTCTTTGAACTAAGGAGATGTCCCGTGCAACACGTTTTACGACCGCTTTATGCCATTGTTTTAATAGCTGGAGCAATTGCCGCCCTCGTATTCACGAGCCATGAAAGCGTTTCCGCAAAATCGCCTATCAAATCCGCTGAAACATTGTCCGAATGGTTTCCAATCAATCATCTTACGGAAGAGGCCGATGATTTGATGGCTAAGCTGGCAAAAGATATTGCTAGTGAAGCCAGCTACAAAATGAAAAAGAAACTGGTTGTTCAAAATGCATACACCCTGGCCATTGTTGCCCATGGCGTATCCGAACATGACAAAAATGCAGATGTTTCCTGGAACACCCACGCCTTGGGACTACGCGATGCCGCCCGCCAGTTGGCCGATGCAGAGAATTTTTCAGATGCGAAACAGGCGTTAGATAAGGTAAGTTCGCTTCATAAGGGTGAAGGTGCTGCCCCTGAAACAGCCAATTTAAAATGGGAAGAAGTTGCTGATCTAACGGCGCTGATGGCATCAGTTAACCGACGTAATCTGCTCGTCCGTAGAGGAATACGACGTCCTCGTCCCGGCACCGCTCGGCATACAACCATCATTTCTCTGCTGACCTACGCCGCTCGTTCCGATCACAGTGCGGTGAAAGATGCCGGTACTGCTGAATCATGGGAGAGCCTTTGTGACACACTGATCAAAGATTACTCCGCACTGCGAAGCCTCATTGAAGCCGGGAAAAAAGCGGATGCCAACAAAGCTATGCGAAATGCCGTAAAGTCCTGCAGTAATTGTCACAAAATTTTTCGACCTGATGTCGAATAATTAAGAACATCCCTCTACTTTTGATGTATCAGAAAAATGGATCCGGCTTTCTCGTGATTGCCGGATCTCGGCTTCTTGTTTATGTCGGAGCGTTCCAATTCATCTGACGCCAGAAGACTGGCGATGCCATCTGACGGTTCTCGTGTCCTGTTAAAACCGTCGTCAGGTCCTCTTTTCTCGAGCGTTGATGTGGGGTCCGCTGCTTGACGGCATTTGATTTTCACTTTATTCTCTCCAGTCCATTGTGCGGTTTGCAGGTTCCCATGAATTCTCGTGCTGCACCTATCGCGTAATAGCCAGAGTGCTCGTAATTACCCCCGTTAATCGATGATGCTAAACGGAATCAACTCTCGTGAAGCCTTATTTCCTTGGAATCGACCTTGGCGGCACGAATATCAAAACAGGAATTGTTGACTATAACGGCGCGATTCTAGCAACAGAATCTATACCAACGGAAGCCTCCGAGGGGCCTGAAGCAGGTATTCAGAAGATGTGCCAGTCAGCCCAGGAAGTCGTTAGTCAAATCAAGGGTACATGGGATGACATTGCCGCCATCGGAATAGGCGCTCCCGGTACAATGGACCTGTCCACGGGAACTTTGCTGAACCCGCATAACCTGCCGGGATGGCAACAGTTGCCCCTAAAAAAACGTATCTCTGAAACACTCGGACGTCCAGCAATCTTACAGAATGATGCTAATGCGGCCGCTTACGGTGAATACTGGGTAGGAGCTGGTTCTCAGTCTGAAAGCATGGTACTTTTCACATTAGGTACCGGCATTGGGTGTGGCGTCATCATTGACGATGTCATTATTGAAGGGAAACACAGCCATGGTGCTGAGGCCGGCCATCTTATCGTACAGATGCAGGGGGGAAGACAGTGCGCCTGTGGCCGATTTGGTTGTCTTGAAGCTTATGCCAGTGCAACGGCCCTGACGCGCCGGGCCCGGGATGCGATGAATGACCATCCGGAATCGGAAATCCATAACGCTCTGAATGCTGGCGAAAAACTGACCCCTCTTCTACTCTCCAAAATGGCGTCTTCGGGAGATCCGTTCTCCCGTGAAATCATCATGACCACGGCACGCTACTTAGGCGTCGGAATCGTCAACATGATGCATGTTATCGACCCGGATCTCATCGTTCTAGGGGGTGCCATGACATTCGGTTGTGATGATCAACCTCTGGGAAGATCTTTTCGTGCCACTGTTGAACAAGAAATAACGCAACGAGCATTTCCGGTTCCAGCCACCGAAACCCCTGTCTGTTTTGGAGAACTGGGAAGTAAAGCAGGATTCATCGGAGCCGCCGGGTGTGCCCGACTGGCTCACAGGCATTCTGTTGAAACCTAATGCCTGAAAAAGTCGACACTCTCATCCAACCGAAACTACACTTCATGAATCCCTCGCTTATCCGAAATTTCTGCATTATTGCGCATATTGACCACGGTAAAAGTACACTTGCAGACCGATTGATCGAAACGACTGATACGCTCGACAAACGAGACCTTCGTGAACAAGTCCTCGATAACATGGATCTCGAGCGTGAACGTGGCATCACCATTAAAGCCAGTGCGGTAACCCTTCATCATGATTTCCAGGGTCAGATTTACGAACTGAATCTGATTGATACGCCTGGACATGTGGATTTTCATTACGAAGTCTCCCGTAGTCTCGCCGCCTGTGATGGCGCGGTTTTACTTGTAGATGCCGCCCAGGGAGTCGAAGCGCAAACCGTTGCCAATGCCTATGCGGCAATCGAGCACGATCTCAAGATCATTCCTGTACTAAATAAAATTGATATTGCCCAGGCGCGCCCCGAAGAAGTCACTGCTGAACTGGAACAGATTCTAGGATTTCATCCTGACGAAGTACGTCAAATTAGTGCACGTAGCGGTATCGGGATTCGTGAACTGCTGTCCCATATGATTCACAGCTTCCCGCCTCCATCCGGCGACATGACCGCGCCTCTACGGGCCTTGATTTTCGATTGCAAATTTGATGAGTTTCGTGGAGTGATCATGTTTATTCGTGTAGTCGATGGTGATTTGCAATCGGGCCAAACCATCCAACTACTTAAATCCCAAACGGCATATGAAGTAACTGAAATTGGCCATCTACGTCCAGAAATGACTTCCTGTAAGAAACTAACAGCGGGACAGGTTGGTTACTGCATCGCTAATTTGAAATCACTGGATGATGTCCACATTGGTGACACGGTAACAAATCCAGAACGACCACCCAAATTAGCGTTACCCGGATATCAACAACCTAAACCTATGGTTTTCTGCGGGCTCTATCCGGTGGAATCGCAGGACTTCGAAAAACTTCGATCCGCTCTGATGAAACTCCGTCTGAATGATGCCAGTTTCATATATGAACCGGAAACTAGTGAAGGGCTGGGATTTGGCTTCCGATGTGGTTTTCTGGGTATGCTTCACATGGACATTGTGCGGGAACGACTGGAACGTGAAAGTAACATCGAACTCATCCAGACAGCACCCAACGTGACCTACCAGATCGTTTTCCCTGACAACAGCATACAGACTATTTCAAACCCACAGGACGTTCCAGCAGACTCCAAGATAGAGGCCTTTCACGAACCCCTTGTGCGGGTTAGTTTTTTACTGCCTACCGATGCTATGGGATCCATGATGCAACTTTGTGAAGATCGGAGAGGCGTTTATCAGAAAACGGAGTATCTCAGTCCTCTCCGCGCCATGCTGATTTACGACCTGCCTCTGGCTGAAGTCATTTACGATCTCTACGACAAATTAAAGTCCGCTACCAGAGGCTATGGAACCATGGACTACGAAGTTCTCGGTTACCGGCCTGCGGACCTGGTGCGACTGGACCTTCTGGTTGCCGATCACCGTGTGGACGCGTTATCTACCATTGTACATCGTAAACAAGCAGACCGCCGTGCAAGAAGACTGGTTCAGCGACTGAGGAACGAAATTGATCGCCACCTTTTTGAAGTTATCATTCAAGCCGCCATTGGAAATCGCATCATTGCACGGGAACGAATTGCGCCACTGCGAAAAAATGTTACCGCTAAATGCTATGGTGGCGACATCACTCGAAAACGAAAATTATGGGCTAAGCAAAGAGCCGGAAAAAAAAGGCTGAAACAAGTAGGCCAAGTTGAAATTCCACAACGCGCTTTCCTGGCGGTTCTGGACAATCAGGCATAATTTTGAAATCTCTTCTGACATCTGCAGTACTGGACATTCCTTTCTTGGAAATGAATGTCTTCCTAATCATCGGGACATCTTTTTCCGACTCTGCATTTTCTATTATTCTCCATTAGCTTATAGTTACCTGTCTGAATCGACTGTATAGCCGTCCTTCAATTAATTGCCCCTTAACCAAAAAGATGAATCAGAATGTCCGAAGAGAGCGGTCCAGATTTCGACAGGGCTTCCGCCAGTAGCCCCCTCTTTTCGCGAGAATCCTTTGAATCGATTATCGTCGCTTTCTTACTCGCGTTTCTAATCCGTAATTTTGAGGCAGAAGCATTCGTTATTCCAACCGGTTCAATGGCCCCGACACTGATGGGCTGGCATAAAGACATCACTTGTGACAATTGCCAGTTCTGGTATCGAGTAGGAGGAGATGAAAAGAATGCTGCTTCTAAACGATACATAAACAGTGTTTGCCCGAATTGTAGATATGGAAACTACCTAGACGATATAGGATTCAGTGGAGATCGTATTCTGGTTTCCAAACACTCCTATGCCTTTGCTTCACCCAAACGCTGGGATGTTGCCGTATTTCGTTACCCTGAAGAATCTCAACAAAACTACATCAAACGAGTGGGAGGAGTGGGTCCGGAACAGCTCCGGATTTATGCCGGTGATCTTTATCGACGCGCCCCCTCAACCCTGACGTGGCAAATCGTAAGAAAACCACCTGAGAAACTAAAGGTCCTTCAATTTCCTGTTCATGACAGCAACTACCCTTCCAGCAGACAGTCCTCCCCAGACTGGCAACAATGGATACCTGAGAACAATCAAAAGTGGCAGTACAACCATGCTGACTCATCCCTTGAGATGCAAGCCAGTGACACACTGCAATGGATCCTTTATCGCCACCTTATTCCCAATTCTGATTCATGGAAAGATCCTCAGAACAACCCTCCGCAGCAACATCTGATTGATGACTTTTATGCCTATAACGCTTCGGAGATAACTTCCCAAAAGGAGAAAAACAGCCTGACTTCCTATCGGCAGCGGTCCAGTTTCGACCGAATAGCCATTGGCAATCATTGGGTTGGAGATCTCACATTCAGTTTTCAGGTGTCCGTAAATAAAAGTGAAAAAGAGACGCTGGCTGTAGAACTGATAGAAGGAATAGGTCGATACCGCGCCACCTTTACTATCGAAACAGGGCGAGTCAACATCCATCAGGAAGTACGTACTCCGGATGGAACACAGGTCTTGCGACGCGAAGAACTTGGCTCAGCGATTACCTCTCTGAACGCTTCGGGAACATATCATATTCGTTTTTCCAACGCCGATGATCGGCTATTGCTATGGATCAATGACAACCTGGTCAAACTCGGAAAAGAGACTCACGGAATCAGCTACCACCCACCGTGTGCTGAGCAACTCGCTATCCTTGTACAACAGCAGCACCAGGATTATTCGCCCGTAATACTCTACCCCGGGAGCAGTCAATCCGCGAACCTTAGCGTGACCGTACTACAACGCCTTCAGCAAGCACTGGACCGTCTTGAACTGACTCCAGAACGCGTGATTAGTTATGAAGAAGATACGGATTTGAATGCGATGCTCAACGGCCTCCCTTCGGGAACCCCCCTACTGCTGATCGGGGATTTCAAGAACCCAGAGCAACTCATTGAACGACTTCATGACATACAACAGACAACCCAACTGTCTTACTATGGCATGGGACCATGCTGGCCCAATCACGGTGTGCCCTTCTCCGATATTGTTCATCTCGCCCACCTGCAACCAACTCTGATGGATTTTAATCCTGTCCGTATTGGTAGTTCCGGAAGTGGTGCTACTGTTCGAGACTTACGCATTACGCGTGATATTTATTACGTAGCACAGAACAGTAACAATTCATCCAAAAGCTCTGATTACGTGAGTGAATGGGGAGAAACCAACAGCGGTTTTTTCACGCAGCCGGAAGAATGGCCCCTTGCCTATCGAGCCATACGTGAATCGGTCTTTGAACTGAAAAACCAGGAATACCTAATGCTCGGTGATAACAGCCCTCGCAGTAAAGACAGCCGTCTGTGGTATAGTGGCCCTGCGGTTGTGAACCGACTGCTGATTGGCAAGGCTTTCTTTATTTACTGGCCGCATGGATTACGGGCTTTTTCAAGATTTGCACCATTTGTACCGAGGCCTCATAAAATGCGTTTTATCAGATAAGTTGGGATACAGTGCTTTCTGTCTCTGTGTTAAAACAATCGGAACTGCAATAATGTGCAACCATAAAATGTAAGTCATCGTTTCCTCTTACGACCTTACTCTGTGAAATAGTATTACAAAGACGTCAGGAGGACGTCCCGATGGCCGATTTGTTAGAAGTTCGTGGACTGGTTAAAAGCTACGGACGGCGTAGAGTCGTCGACGGCGTCACCTTTCGAGTTAACCGAGGTGAAATAGTCGGGCTGTTAGGTCCCAATGGAGCGGGAAAAACAACCAGTTTTCGTATGACCTGCGGAATGATTCCTCCAGAAGCTGGTGAAGTCGTTCTCGACGGGATGAACGTCACGCGTTGGCCGATGTATCGACGTGCACGAGACGGAATGGGCTATCTACCACAACAATCCAGTGTTTTTCGCAAGTTAACCGTTGAGCAAAACATTCTAAGTGTACTCGAATTGTTGCACATGCCACGGCGGCAGCGGAATCAACTGACAGAAGAACTTCTGGAACAGTTTGGACTCACACATCTTCGAAAAAGTCAGGCAGCAACACTTTCCGGAGGTGAAAGACGCCGTCTGGAAATCGCTCGCTGCCTTGCAACGGGCCCGGCTCTTGTACTATTGGACGAACCCTTTACAGGAATTGACCCAAAAACCATTTCGGACATCCAAGACATTCTTCGTAATTTAAAAGAATCCGGGATAGCACTTTTGATTACGGACCACAACGTACGTGAAAGTCTAGCGATTACAGATCGGGCATACCTTATTCGAAGCGGCAAAGTTCTTACACACGGCACTCCGACTGAAGTGGTACAACACGCCGAAGCGCGACGTGTTTATTTCGGCGAACGATTCGAGAGCCACACGCTGGACACACCTCGTAACCCCACACCCCATTCACGATCTGGACATCCCGGCCACTATCCAGTTAACCACTCGTCAACCAGTCAACACCCCTGATCAACCTGCCCCGTACGCAGAGCATGTTGCTAACTGCCCATTCGGCCAATGCCGCATGCTTTCTGAGCCCGATCCAGAATTTCTGACGCTTTTTCTCGAGCCCGAATGGCACCCATTTTCAAAATATCAGACACGTCATCACCTCTGCTTAACAATGCCTCTCGGCGCGAACGTGCCTCAGCGAAATAGGTGACCACCGCTTCGGCCAGCTCCTTTTTTACTTCCCCGTAGCCTAACCCGCCTGCATGATAACGCTGTTTCATTGCATCCCGGTCGGCATCAGAAACGACCAGCTTATAAATTTGAAACACATTACAGGTATCCGGGTTTTTGGAATCTTCAACCGGGACAGAATCCGTGACAATCCTCATGATTTTCTTACGTTGAGCCTTCTCCATCTCAAATATTTCAATCGTGTTATTGTAACTCTTGGACATTTTCTGACCATCCAGCCCGGGAACCACAGCTCCTTCTTTCAAAATAAGCGGTTCGGGTAAACGAAAAACATCCCCGTACATATGATTGAAACTTGAAGCAATATCACGAGTCACTTCGAGATGCTGCTTCTGGTCCTGCCCAACAGGTACTACCTCAGAATCATAAATAAGAATATCCGCAGCCATAAGCACTGGATAGGAAAACAAACCGTGTTCAGCAGGTAAGCCCTGACTCACTTTGTCTTTGTACGCATGACACCGTTCCAGCAACCCCATCGGAGTGACGGTCATTAACAGCCAGGTCAATTCACTCACCTCTGGAACATCTGACTGAATAAACAAATGGGCTTTTTCAGGATTTAATCCTAAAGCCAGCAAGTCTACGGCAGCATCTCGAGTCAGATCTTCCAACCGAGTCCGGTCTCTTAAGCTCGTGAGTGCATGAAGGTTGGCTATAAAATAAAAGGCTTCGTTATCTTCCTGCAAGTCGATGTATTGACGAATCGCACCAAAATAATTTCCTAAATGAAACGCTCCGGATGGTTGAATACCTGAAAGGACCCGCATCGTTTATAACTTCCTCCAACAAACAAACTCATATTTTAAATTTTTAGCAGGACTCGCTCCAACAGATCTCCGTCAGGAATCTGTCCCAGATTTCCATCTTCGACTCATTCGGGCCATTTCAGACTTCCTACAAAATCATTCACATCCTTAATCCCTAAACTTTCGAGATGCTCTTGCAACTGGCCTCGTAATTTTCCGGAAACAGCCGGATCGAAAAAAGTAGCTGTCCCGACCTGTACAGCTGATGCACCGGTCATAAGAAATTCCATCACATCATCAATCGACCGAATTCCACCCATTCCTATCACAGGGATATTAACACGACGTGCAACCTGCGAAACCATCCGCAAGGCAACTGGCTTAATAGCCGGCCCACTTAACCCTCCCATCCCCGCCCCCAGAATAGGTGTCCCTTTTCGCCAATCAACAGCTAGGCCAAGTAGTGTGTTTACGAGTGACACGGCATCTGCACCGGCATCACAAGCAGCTTCTGCTATTGCCACAACGTCGGTCACGTTAGGGGTCAACTTGGTAATCACCGGAAGGGAACAGACTTGGCGGACACCACGAACTACCTGAGCGGTCCGTTCGGGATCCACACCAAAATCTACTCCTCCAGTTACATTAGGACACGAAATGTTCAATTCCAGCCCGGCAATGCCGGATTGCTTCCCCAGTACCTCTGCCATGGTTACAAACTCGTCGTAATCATGACCGGCGATGTTGACTATTAAGGCTGGTTTCAGCGCACCCAAATAGGGTAAATGTGTTTGTATGAAACATTCCAACCCATCATTATCCAATCCAATCGAATTCAATAACCCGGAAGGTGTTTCAACCGTACGTGGTGGCAAATTGCCAGCCCGTGGCTGTCGAGTAATCGTCTTTGGAACAATCGCCCCGAGTTGATCGAAGGCCACAAACTCCTTCATTTCCCTGGCGTAACCGAAGGTTCCGGATGCGACCATAATCGGATTCGTGAGTGTTAATCGACCTAATTCGACCTGGAGAGCTACCAAATACTTTCTCCACTCCGTAACGTAACCTAAACCATCTTATCTCCGTCAGGGCCGCATCGTACTTTACCTAGCAAAAAGCAGCAAGCACTCTCTGTCCCCTCTCATCAAAAGGTCCGATTAGCACAATTATCATGATTTTTTCAATTTTACTAATTTTTTCGCGCCAACCGGACGATGGTAGGTAATACGTTGTCGGTAACTGGAAGATTGTAATGCCAGTTAGCCCCTTCAACAGAGGAAGTAGCATCATCTTCATGGAGGCATTTCGATGCGCAAGCTGATTATGGCAGTTTTAGCTGCCGGCATGCTAACAGCCAGTTCCGGTTGTGTCGTACCCGCTTACTCGAGTGATCCGGTACGAAGAACACGTCAACTTATCTTCACATCCGAGAACCTCAGGCTGATTAACAATGAGTGGGAACGGTTCTGGTCACTCGATATGCCGGAACACACCACACAGTTCCGGGTACATGGTGGTGTCGTCTAAGAGCCACCACACCGTATCTGCTTGAACCTCAAGTGCTCTATTACCCTAGAGCACGGGCAAACCGTGTATGGGTAAACCGAACAAAAGCCATGGCTAATCCCATGGCTTTTTTCATGGCTGGCAAATGCTCCGCTTGCCCCCTGTCAAACATCAGGCCATCGTCACAAAAACAGTACGGTTTTGGGCGTCGCCCCCCTTCTGCTCTACAGTGAACAGAGAATCCTGGACTCCTTGGGAACTCTTTACCGCCCCCGATCGGAGACAGAGATCAATTGCGGTCAAAGATGGTCCTTATTGGTCATAATCGCCAATCCACAAAGGATGACTCTCAGTGAAACCTGTCCACCACAATACAATAGGGAACGTCAAACGGCCTCGGTGGAAAGACAACACATTTACACCAGACCCGCAGCACCTTGACTCACGAAATCCAATTTCTCCGTTCAGGAATCACTTCGTCCAAACGAATCGGATTCACCATACGGGTTAATCGGGGCCTGTGTCGGGGGTGGAGTGAAGGAATGCGAAGGGGATGATGCCCCTCCTTCACCTAAAAAGACGTTCTTTTCCGAGGTAACCGAGGAATCTTGCATCGCAGCCTGTTGTTCAAGCTGGCGGATCTTATGCTCCATTTCCTTACCAGGTTTGAACGTCACAACATATTTCTCAGGAACGTTCACATTGGCCCCGGTTCGTGGATTCCTAGCCTTGCGCGCGGCTCTTTTCTTCACTTCGAACACACCAAAGTTTCGGAGTTCGATTCGCCGGTCCGTGACAAGTGTCTCAACAATCGCGTCAAACGTCTTTTGAACGATTTCCTTGGTTTTGAGCTGGGTGAGGCCGATTTCCTCGGAGATGGCTTTCACGATCTCTTTCTTGGTCACCTTTAGCATCTCCTGAAGCACAAAAGAACTGGCGACTACTCTGTTTAACAACTGCATCAGGCTACACTCTATTTATCGTAAGCACAGATGTCAATGTGTTTTCCGTCACTTACCAATGCCCGAAACCGGCGATCCAAGCTATCAGGAAACCCGTGTGTTACCTAATCTTCAGATCCGGATCATAGCTGCCTGCTTTTCGACCTCTTGCAATGGAACCAATTTTCCGGTTCCTGCCCCCGGACAAAAATCGCAGGTAGCCTGCCAGTGCTCTTCACTAGAAAGATTACTCTGCCAGAAGGGCCAGCTTCTGCACTGGCGCGGCCGAACCGAATAGACCGTGCATCCCCGTGTTTGCGGATCCAGAAATACGCAATCACCATTCGCACGTTCCTTCAAGCTATAGCGTACCCCGACTCGTCGCGCGTGGGTGTTTATAACAGATTTGACCGATTTTCCTATGTGTTCAGCAATTTCTTCGAGTTCGCTCTTGTTGACCCAAACAAACCCCGGCGGTCCGGTACAGCATTTCCCACACGCTGTACATTCAAAACGCAGCCCATCCTTATACCACGGGGTCGCTTCCATTTGCTGATCCACCTTTCCCTTGAGTTATATTCGCAGGACTTGAACGGGGATAATCAGTTATGGACACTGTAGCGAGCAGGCGGAGGTTACTCAAGCTAGAAAAGAAAATCCGCGATGCGACTCATTCCTCACATAAGACAAAAACAACGCACATGTCCTTTTCTTCCCATTTAACCCTGTTTTCCATTGACACCGATTGCCACTAAACCATAATCAACTCAGCAATTTATGTATTTTGCGCATTCACATATTACCTGTTCACACTCCAATCCTATCAACAGCCACTGATGTCCCCAGATTCACA